>JADGPY010000041.1 GCA_017882205.1 Chitinophagaceae bacterium | reverse complement strand
GTTCCACAAGCATTTTCAGCCATAGCTGCAGATGCAAGGATCGTTTTTTGCATTGCCCGTGTAGATCCTATTGGAAGACCAACCAGCGGGATCATTCATAAACATACTTCAACACAAGTGTGGACAGCCGATGATGCCATGAAGTTTTCTGTTTCGGGAGGGGATGATGCATGGGATTCTAAAAAATATTTGAATATTTGGGTGTGTAACTTATTTGGAAGAAACCTTGGATACTCAGCCCTTCCTGGTGGAGTAGCAAATAAGGATGGTGTTGTCATTCAGTTTGATGTTTTTGGAACCATTGGTAGCCAGTCTCCTTTTAACAAGGGTAGGACTGCCACACATGAAATTGGTCACTGGCTTGGCTTAAAGCATATTTGGGGTGATGCTGATTGTGGCGATGATGGTATTGCTGATACCCCTCCGCAGCAAACCTACAATAATGGATGCCCATCATTTCCACATACAACCACCTGTTCCATTAATTCGAATGGAGACATGTTCATGAATTTTATGGATTTCACAGACGATGCCTGCATGTATATGTTTTCCCATGGGCAGGCAATAAAAATGCGTAGCATGTTTGCGGCAGGTGGGTTTAGAAATTCATTTCTATCCTCACAAGTATGCGATAGCCTGCAGGCTCAAGGAATTCCATTGCCTGTAGATTCGACACCCGTCGTTTCGGTTTTCTCTATATATCCTAATCCCGCAACAACCCAGGTTACAATATCCTGCAGTACACAGGATATCATTGGGAAAGTTGTTACGATATATAATGTTCTTGGGAAACAGGTGCTATCTGTTAAGTTAACTTCTCAGAAAAATATTCTCTACATAACGAATCTCTCTCCTGGGATGTATATTGCTAAAATAGGTGAGGGGAAGAATGTTACATCGTTGCGTTTTATGAAGGAATGAATTCTTCAATTTTTTGTTTAACCAGGCGAATCAAGGTTCAGACAGGCTATTAGGTTACATTCACTGTTACTTTATAAACAACCTTTCTTTCTTCCAGGTAATCCAAAATAAACCTGAAGCAGGTTTCATCGCTTCCAATTAATTCGGGCGGAAAAACACCCTTCTTATTAAACAATCCTTTTGATAGAAGATGAACCGCTGCTGTGCAGGTATATCCTGTCGTACGGGCCATTGACGATGTTTTTGTCTCATGATCATATTCATCATACAGATCATAAGTGTACGTTTTCTTAACTCCCTGTTCCTGCCCTGTGATGGTGATTTTCATTACCGTGAATTCTTCTTCTTCAGCGCCAAGCTTCCATTGCTTAAACAAGATCGCTGACGAAAATTCAAGTGGGGATACTTCATTTCCTTTTAAATTAATTTTATCCTCATCAAAGAATCCTCCCATGATCAATGCCTTCATAATATTGATATGGCCAGGATAGCGCAATGTTTTTTCTTTCATGTTCGGAATATGGCCCATGGTAAATAAGATAGACCTTAGTCCATCTGTATTGAATGATTCGAGGGTGCCGATATCCTTAAAATCTACCAGTTCAGCATCGCTCAAAGCCGGTTTGGTAACAATAGATCCATTCTCAATATACCTGGCTGGTCTTGTATATTCTTCTATTACATCTATTGGTGAGAAGGGAGCCTTGTATTCAAAAGGTTTTGTTCTTTTCTTAGGAAGTCCACCTACCATACAATCGAAATTTTCTATCTGCATTCTCTCATTGTGATAGCCCAGGATCAGGTTGCTCATCCCTGGTGCAACCCCGCAATCAACTATGGCAGTTATATTTTTTTCTTTTGCAAGCCCATTAAGATCCAATGCATTTTCAGGAAAAAAAGAAATATCAACTACATTCTTTCCTGCAAGGATCACCTTTTCCAGGGTTTTATAACCCATAAATCCAGGCACAGCATTTACTACGAGGTCAAAATCTTTTAAGAGAGAAAGGAAGTTTTCATTCCTAAGGTCTGTACAAAGTGTTTGAATGTTATTATTTTTTGATTGCAATAATTCTAAAGATGTACTGCTGGCATCCATTGACGTTAGTTCAAATTCTTTTGCAAGATCAAGCGCGATTGCACGTCCTACCATACCTGCTCCAAGTACTGCAATTTTCATAATTTGTAATATTATAGGTCAATAAGATATCTGCCGTTACGATTGTATCCAGGAGTTCCAGCTTTAGAATAGCTGAAAAATTTGCCTGGTTATTTATTTTTGTCCATTCACCTTTATAAAAGGATACCTGGGCGTAGGAATTAAGAGAGAGAGAAAGACAATGTGGTTAATAGTTATTGAATCTAAATATCAGTAGCCTCACCATAAGCCATCGCAGTGGCCTCTTTAAGAGCTTCACTCATTGTTGGGTGAGGGTGAATAGCATTTAATATTTCATGACCTGTTGTCTCTAACTTTCTTGCAACAACCGCTTCAGCGATCAGTTCAGTGACACTATTACCAATCATATGACATCCTAAGAACTCGCCATACTTAGCATCAAAGATTACTTTAACAAAGCCTTCAGTTGAACCCGAAGCACTTGCCTTTCCGCTAGCCATAAAAGGAAATTTTGCCACCTTTAATTCAAAGCCAGCCTCTTTAGCGGCTTTCTCTGTATAACCAACTGAAGCTATCTCCGGCGAGCAGTAAGTGCAGCCTGGTACATTGTTATAATCAATTGGTTCGGGAGTATGCCCTGAAAGATGCTCAGCAGCATTGATCCCTTCTTTAGTAGCCTTATGTGCCAATGCCTGGTGAGGGGTGCAATCGCCGAGTGCATAAATACCCGGGATATTTGTTTGCTGGTTTCCATCAACCAATACTTTTCCTTTGTCAGTTTTAATTCCCAGTTCCTCAAGTCCAAGCCCTTCAATATTGGCAACTACGCCAACCGCACTTAAAATAATATCAGCTTCTAAAGTGATTTCGCCATTTTGCGTTTTCACTGTTGCCTTAACTCCATTACCTGTTGTATCAACACTCGTTACTTCGCTATTAGTATATATTTCAATTCCCTGTTTTTTGAATTGTTTTTCCAGCTCCTTAGAAATGTCTTCATCTTCTACAGGTACTACTCTTGGAAGAAATTCAACAATGGTTACCCTGGTTCCCATGCTGTTGTAGAAATAGGCAAATTCAACCCCAATTGCTCCGGATCCAACAACGATCATTGTCTTGGGTTGTTCGGGTAGTACCATTGCTTCCCTGTATCCAATTATTTTTTTACCATCGATTGGCAATGACGGTAATTGCCGGGCACGGCCACCTGTTGCAATAACTATGTTCTTTGCTTCTAAAACCTGTTTAGATCCATCTGCTGCTGTAATTTCCATTTTACCTGGAGCGATCAATTTACCTGTGCCCATTATTACATCTATCTTATTTTTCCGCATCAGGAACTGTACTCCTTTACTCATCTTATCAGCAACCCCACGGCTGCGTTTTACGATGTTTCCAAAATTCTGCTTTGGAGATTCTATATCAATACCATAATCTGCCGCATGCTTGGCATATTCATACACCTGGGCACTTTTAAGCAATGCTTTTGTTGGGATACATCCCCAATTTAGGCAAATCCCGCCAAGAAGTTCCTTTTCTACAATAGCGACTTTTTTGCCAAGCTGGGATGCACGGATTGCAGCCGGATACCCGCCGGGCCCACTTCCTAACACAATTAGATCATACGCCATAAAAACAATTTAAGATTTAAGATTTTCAATTGCATCAATTGCCTCAGAACTTTGAAGTTCGTTTGCGGAGCGAAATTAGATTGAAAAGAGGAAAGCACAAAATAGACAACTTTAACAGCGTGGATTATTAACCACTGACTGAATTTGTCCGTATTTTGCATTAAATAATTCCATGAAAAGTATCAGGTATATATTTCTTGTTTTAGTGCTGGCTTTAGGTGTTTCAGCAAATGCCCAGAGGGTCATATCATCATGGAAAATAACTGATTTGCAGAATTATATCGGCCATTCAGACTCAGTACTTGTAATTAATTTCTGGGCCACATTTTGTAAATCTTGTGTTGCTGAAATACCCTATTACCAAACTATTACCGATAAATACAAAGAGCATAAAGTAAAATTGATGCTCGTGAGCCTGGACATGAAGGAATCTTTTCCTCATGAAATATCATCTTTTGCGGCCAATCACCATTTCTATAAACAGATAGTTTGGTTGAATGAAACAGACGCTGATTATTTTTGTCCGAAAATAGATAAGAATTGGAGTGGCGCTTTGCCAACAACCTTTTTTGTTAATCGTAAAACAGGGTATAGAAAGTTGGTAGAGCGAGAGCTGAGTGAAAAGGAGTTTGAGGCGGAGTTGGTAAAGGCAATGGAGAATCCATAAATACGACCTTTTAATCCTTCTTTTTAATCGCACAACCAACACTTCTAGTTTCTTTAATTGAAATGTCTTTTCCGGAAAGTAATTCCTTAATAGCTTCTTTAAGGTG
>JADGPY010000294.1 GCA_017882205.1 Chitinophagaceae bacterium | reverse complement strand
TAATCATCAGGGATGGTTACTATTTAATTATAAAGAAGAAGTGATTAACTGATCACAAACCTCATAATGTCATAATGATTATTTAGCTTGCTAAACTATGAAGCTCCTTAGTCCTGCTATTTCCCGTTTAGCCCGTCTCCGAATGTGGAGGATAGATAGCTGGGTAAGTAACCCGGTGGCTTCACAGCGCGAGGTTCTACAGGATCTTGTAACATCTGCACAGTACACTGAGTTTGGCCGCAAATACAACTTTTCAAAGCTATTTTCGATCAGCGAATTCAAGAGGCATATCCCAATTCATGATTATGAAAAGATAAAACCCTACATACTTCGTATGATGGCCGGGGAAGAAAACATTTTATGGAACACCCCGGTGAACTGGTTTGCAAAAAGCAGCGGAACAACATCCGATAAAAGCAAATTCATCCCCATCAGCGAAGAGAGCTTTAAAGAAACACATTTCAAGGCAACCAAAGATGTACTTACCAATTATTATAAAAATTTCCCGGAGAGTGATCTTCTTACTGGAAAAAGCCTCGTTGTCGGCGGCAGTCACCAATTAAACCAGGTAAATGAAGAAATTCATTATGGCGACCTAAGTGCAGTATTATTACAAAACACCCCTTTCTGGGGACAGTGGTTGAAAACGCCTGAGTTAAGCATCGCCCTGCTCGATGAATGGGAAAGTAAGATCGAGAAACTTGCGATCAGTACCATAGAAGAAAATGTTACTTCACTGGCAGGGGTTCCAACATGGACGATCGTATTAATAAAAAGAATCCTTGCACTGTCAGGAAAGCAATATCTCAAAGAAGTTTGGCCAAATCTTGAATTGTACATTCATGGTGGAGTATCATTTACCCCTTACCGTGAGCAACTGCAAAAACTTATTGGGGCACCCATCAACTACCTTGAAATTTATAATGCGAGCGAAGGATTTTTTAGTGCGCAGGATACACCGGAGGAGGAGGGCATGCTATTATTTACACAGCACGGTATATTCTATGAGTTTATGCCGGTAGAAGAATATGAAAAGGCAGATCCTCAAACTATTGGATTAAATGATGTGGAAGTAAATAAAAATTATGCCATTGTTATAAGCACCAATGGAGGATTGTGGAGATATCTTGTTGGCGATACGGTCCAATTTACATCCCTTCATCCCTTTAAAATAAAGGTTTCCGGAAGATTAAAACATTATATGAATGCCTTTGGTGAGGAAGTGATCGTTGACAATTCTGATAATGCAATTACCATTGCTTCTGAAAAGACTGGCGCTATCGTCTCCGATTATACAGCAGCACCTGTTTATTTCAGTGAGCTTAGCAATGGCGCCCATGAGTGGCTCATCGAATTTGATAAACTTCCTGATGATATCAATAAATTTACATCTGAATTGGATGCTGCACTTAAGTCGATCAATAGTGATTACGAAGCAAAGCGTCATAAGGATATAGCATTACGTATGCCCCTTGTACACATAATGCCTCACGGAACATTTAAAGAATGGTTAAGGAGCAGGGGGAAATTGGGTGGTCAAAATAAAGTGCCGAGACTAAGTAATGAAAGAAAATTGCTGGAAGAGATACTTCTTATTTCAAAAAGTATGTGATCTTTCAGAATATTTGAAACAATAAAATTGTAGGGAATGAAATTATTACAGGATAGGGTTGTTGTAGTTACCGGCGCCAGCCGTGGTATTGGGGAAGGGATTGCTTTGAAATTAGCAGAGCAAGGAGCTCATATTGCATTTAGTTATGTTAGCAGTGACGAGAAAGCCAAAGCGCTGGAAGAAAAACTGCAGTCGTTGGGTGTTAAGGCAAAAGCGTATAAAAGTCATGCAGGCTTGTTTCATGAATGTGAAGCGATGGTAAATGATGTTGTAAAGGAATTCGGAACAGTAGATGTATGTGTAAATAATGCAGGGATTTCGAGAGATAATCTACTGTTAAGAATGACACCGGAACAATGGGATGAAGTGATGACCACCAATCTTAAGAGTGTTTTCAATATGACCAAACAGGTGATACGTCCTATGATGAAGGCAAAAAAAGGAAGCATCATTAATATGAGTTCGATTGTAGGTATGCGTGGAAACGCCGGGCAAAGTAGTTATGCAGCCAGTAAGGCTGGAATTATTGGGTTCACAAAATCTATTGCTGCAGAGCTGGGGAGTCGGAATATTCGCTGCAATGCCATTGCCCCCGGATTCATTGAAACGGATATGACCAAATATCTAAAGGAAGGTGAAGCTTCGCAAAAGTTTCTTTCGCAGATTCCTTTGGGCAGGTTCGGAAGTACAGAGGAAATAGCCAATGTAACATTGTTCCTGGCGAGTGATATGAGTAGCTATGTTACCGGGCAGGTGATTAGTACCTGCGGTGGGTTGAATATGTAACCTTGGCAGCGATCGGGGCGCTCACAGCGACCTGACCGCTAAAGCTTCAACTGAGCTGTAACCCTTCTACTAACCGCTAAACCTTCCACTAATCGTTAAAACCATCTATCTCGCCTTAAATGCCGCAATCGCATGCTTAGTAAATTCGCTCAATACAAGCTTTCCACTTATAGCCGCCCGTTCTTTTAGCAATTCATCCCAATGCTCAGTCCCTTTCCAGAATATTTTTTTCATTTCTGCCATGGCCATAGGATTGGAATGTGCAAGGATGTTTGCGAGTCGATAGATAGATTCATCCATATTCTCTATTGATGTATGCAACTCGGCATACAACCCTTTTCTCTTTGCCCAATCTGCACTTCGCCAAAGTGAAGAGTCAATAGCAATGTGTGTAAAAGCAGCCACTCCTATTTTGCGTTCAATGACTGGCCCAACAACAAAGGGCCCTATTCCAAGTGAGAGCTCGCTTAATTTAACTTCAGATTTTTCAACGGCGATGGTGTAATCAGCCGCCGCCGCAATTCCTACACCACCTCCTACACATTTGCCATGTATTCGGGCAATAATCAGCTTTTTGCATTTGCGCATAGAATTGATAACTTCTGCAAAACCATTAAAGAATTTTAATCCTTCAGATTCTTTGGTAATGGACCGCAATTCATCAAAACTTGCTCCCGAACAGAATGCTCCATCTCCAGCGCTTCGAAGAATAATAACCTTTGTTTCATCATCGGTTCCTGCAAAGTGTATCTCCCGTGAAAGTTCATCGAGTATTTTTGCGGGAAGAGAATTGCTTTGAGGATGATAGAATTCGATGGTGGTAATTCCGTGTTCATTATGTGATCTTACGTATGGTGGCTGTATCATATTTGTTTTTGAATGCTAAGTTACGTGCAATGCAATATCCGAGTAGCAATTTCCCTAAATTTGTAACAGCGGTCGGGGCGCTTTTAGCGGCCTGAACGCTAAACCATCATCTCGAATCAACCAACCATGACTGATAAACAAGAAACCAAAAATAATCAATTCGATTTTGGCATGATAGGCCTCGGCGTAATGGGCAGCAACCTCCTTCTCAATATGGCAGACCACGGTTTTAAAGTAATCGGCTTCGATAAAAATCCTGAGAAAACAAAGCTCTTAGAATCATCTGCCAAAGAAGGAGCCTCCGTTTCCGGAGTAAACACTCTTGCAGAAATGATCTCCGCACTTCTGCCACCCCGCAAATTGATGATGCTTGTACCTGCAGGCAAACCGGTAGATGATGTGATAAACGATCTCATACCGCTAATGCAACATGGGGATATTATCATTGATGGCGGAAATTCTCATTATACAGATACTTTAAGAAGGATCAATTTTTTGAAGGAAAAAGAATTGCACTTTATGGGGATTGGAATTTCCGGTGGAGAACAAGGAGCACGGCTTGGCCCAAGCATTATGCCAGGTGGTGATGTTGAAGCGTACAACACAGTAGCACCGCTTTTACAATCCGTTGCTGCCAAAGTTGATGGTAAACCATGCGTAGCATACCTCGGAAAAGATGCTGCCGGGCATTATGTAAAAATGGTTCATAATGGAATTGAGTATGCCATTATGCAATTGATCAGCGAATGTTATGATCTTCTTCATTACGGACTGGGGATGAATAACGAAGAGCTTCATGCTATTTTCGATGAATGGAATAAAGGTGAGATGAGATCATTCCTTATCGAAATCACTGCTGATGTTTTTACAAGGAAGGATGATAAAACGGGAAATTACCTGGTAGATATGATCCTTGATAAAGCAGGAGCAAAAGGCACTGGAAAATGGACATCACAGGAAGGATTGGATCTTCCAATGCCGGTTCCCTCCATTGATATGGCAGTAATGATGCGTACCCTTTCGTCTTTACGTGCCGAAAGAATCAAAGCACATAACCTGTATGGTTCTGTTACAAATAAAATTGAAATGGATAAAGAAACATTTGTGATGGAGTTGCACGATGCGCTTTACCTCGCAACAATCATTAGCTATGCACAGGGTTTGGCGATGCTTAGCCAGGCATCAAAAGAAATGGAAATGGAAATTCCAATAAATGAGGTAGTGAATGTATGGAAAGGGGGTTGTATCATACGGTCAGAACTATTGCCTATTTTCTCTGCGGCCTACTCTAAAAACCCGGCTCTTGAAAATCTATTACTGGATAGTGAGGTTGCATCGATCGTAAAGCAAAAAATACTTTCCCTGCAACATATCGTAATGAATGCAGCTTCCTCAAATTATCCATTGGCTGGAATGATGGCATCGTTAAATTATTTGAATGCTTATTGTAGAAATTCTTTACCAACCAACCTTATCCAGGCACAGCGTGATTATTTTGGCGCTCATACCTATCAAAGGGTGGATGGGGAAGGAAGCTTTCATACGGAATGGTAGTCTGAACCTTCAACATTTACATACTAAATTTAACTCATGGATACCCCCAAAAAACTAACTCCAGCCCTCATCTTTATTTTTGGTGGCAGCGGAGATCTTAATTATCGAAAGCTCACTCCTGCATTATACAATTTATTTATTGACGGCTTGATGCCAGAGAAATTCACCATTGTCGGGATGGCAAGGTCTGAATATCCTGGTGATGCATACATAAAGCATTTGCAGGAAGGGATACATAATTTTTCGCGTCGGAAGGATGATGCAAAATGGAATGAATTTTCCGGGCACATTAGTTATCTCCCATTAGATGTTGCCGATGTGAAGGGATATGAGCAGATAGTTACATTGGTCAATGACAAGAAAAAAGAATTCGGAGAACAGCCAGTCATTATTTTTTACATGGCGGTTGCGCCTCAACTTGTACCTACCATTGTGAAAAACCTGGGCGCTGTAAAGATCTGTGAAGAGGCAATGACCACGAGAATAGTGGTTGAAAAACCTTTCGGGCATGACCTGAAAAGTGCACATGAAGTGAATAGCCTGCTGGCAGAATATTTTGAAGAGCAACAGATCTTCCGGATTGATCATTTTCTTGGAAAGGAAACCGTCCAGAATATTCTTGCATTGCGCTTCGCGAATGCATTGTTCGAACCAATATGGAATCGCCATTTTATTGAGTATGTGCAGATCACGGCCTCAGAAACCGTAGGGGTTGAAGGTCGTGGAGGTTATTATGAAACTTCCGGTGCCTTGCGCGACATGGTTCAGAACCATATTTTGCAATTGTTGTGTATGATTGCCATGGAAGCACCTGTCTCCTTCGATCCAAATGAAATACGAAATAAAAAAGTGGATGTTCTGAATGCATTAAGGAGGATAACAAAAGAGGAAGTACAACAATATGCTGTTCGCGGGCAATATTCAGATGGTTGGATGCATGGTGAAAAAATTCCAGGTTACAGGCAGGAAAAAGAGGTAGCACCCGATTCAAGAACCGAGACCTTTGCTGCTGTTAAATTTTATGTAGAAAACTGGCGCTGGCAGGGGGTTCCTTTTTATGTCAGAACCGGGAAACACATGCATGAGAAGACCACCGTGCTTACCATACAATTTAAACCCGCCCCTAATTATGCATTCCCTAAAGAGGCTGCTGAAACCTGGCGGCCAAACAGGCTTACCATTTCTATTCAACCTGAAATGGATATATGCCTGAGGTTCCAGGCAAAAAGCCCTGGCCAGAATATGTCATTGAGGCCCGTTGATATGGTTTTCAATTATAAAGATGAATATGAGGGCGAGGAGCCTGAAGCATATGAAACCTTATTATTTGATATAATGGAAGGCGATGCAACATTATTTATGCGGGCAGACCAGGTAGAAGCAGCCTGGAAGATCCTAATGCCTGTAATAGAAGTATGGCAGGAAAGGCCACCCAGTGACTTTCCTAATTACCCTCCTGATTCCTGGGGTCCCGAGGATGCTGAAGCACTTATTGCGCGTGATGGCCATAACTGGATAATGAAGCCAACAAAACATACCAGCAAATAATGCAGCTTCATATTTACAAAGATGATCGTGAACTAACGGTAGCAGTAGCCGATTGGATGGTCAAATATATAAAAGAAACACTTCAACATAAGGACCGATTTACCATCGCCTTATCGGGAGGCAATACACCTAAACAACTTTTTTCTTTATTAGCTTCCGATGCTTACCAGGATAAAATTGATTGGAAGCGCTTGCACATCTTCTGGGGAGATGAGCGCGCGGTGCCATTTGATGACGGGCGTAATAATGCTAAGGTGGCATTTGATGTATTGTTGGATAAAGTTCCTGTGCCAACAACCCAGGTGCATAGAATGGGAACTTCTTCACCGGAAGAATCTGCCATTGAATATGAGAAACTATTGCACGGGTATTTTGATGGCAAGGAACATTCATTTGATCTGGTAATGCTGGGGCTTGGTGAGGATGGCCATACTCTTTCTGTTTTTCCCGGCTCTACTATATTAAATGAACAACAATCATGGGTAAGCGCTGTTTTTGTTCCCAATCAGAATATGTGGCGGATCACATTAACACCAGTGATAGTAAACAAGGCGGCCAAAATAATCTTCCTTGTAACCGGCTCTTCCAAAGCCGAAATACTCCCTAAAATATTAAAAGGCGATCTAACCTATCCAGCCAGCTATATCCATGGCTCAATTCATTGGTTTGTAGATAAAGCTGCCGCGGTCGGGGCGTTTGGTTATTAAAAAAACGCCTCCGGCGTTTTTTTAATAACCCGCCCTGAGCGCTTACCTCAACCCCTCAATCTTTCCAACCATTTCCGCATAATCCCCCTCCAGCCCTTCCTTCTGAAAAACCAGCACCCCATTCTTATCCAGCACCGTTATCAAATTACTATGCGAAAAATTACCCTCCGCATCTTTCTCAAATTGTACATTCAACAACACGGATAAAGTTCTAACAGATGATTCGCTGCCATGTAATAAAATCCAATCTGCCCCCAACCCCATCTTTTTTGCAAACCATTGCAACTGATCAGGATTGTCTCTTTCCGTATCAAAACTTACCAGCATAAAATTTACTTTATCCCTGTCTTTTAATTTGCCGGCAATATTTTTCATGTCAGAAGTCAACCTCGGGCACGCATACCCGCAATTGGTAAAAATCATCGCCACCACTGTAGGCTTACCCGAAAGAGAAGCCAACACAAAATCCTTTTTATTCTGCGTTTGAAATGTATCCGTAACATTAAAAATGCTTGTAGCCGGAATTGGAGTAGTAGTCACGGTTTTGTGCACAGCAGAAGTGGTGTCTGCACCGGCATTTGCCAAAGAAGCGCCCCGGTTATTACAGGAAATTAAACCTGTAATAAAAAATAAAGCGGTGATGTATTTTTTCATAAAGATTAATTAATATTTTTTGCACAACGAAAGCCCAGGCTTCCAATACAGTAATTGCCTTTAAGGCTTCCCCTGAAGCCATAGCGTAAAAACGCCGCATAGTCTTCCCTGTTAGTTACATTGATAGAAGCGCCAGCACAAAATAAGTTGGTGTCATCATTAGTGGTATTTCTCGAATCCCCGGTGCTGATAAAGCTGTTAAAATCGAAGGTCCATTCCCATATCAGCCCGTGCATATCAAACAGCCCGTAAGTATTGCAATAGGTTGTTTTAACATTGGGCAGTACCGGCACTGCAGGTTTTTCGTACCAGTGAAAGATATAGTCTGTGATAGAAGTATAAGCAACATTTTTCGGTGCGGCATTCCCGGCTATTTCCCATTCCGCAAGTGTTGGAAGCCGCTTATTTTTCCATTTGCAATAAGCGCGCGCCGCAAACCAGGAAACATTTACCACTGGTGAGTGGTAAATGTTTTTATTCGATTTCCCTATCTCAAAATCGCTTTCCCAGTGTTTTAAATAATTGACATCTGCAAACAGGCGTTTTACTTTCGAACGGCTCCATTCAGGATTGGCTTTTACAAATTCAAGGAATGCAAGGTTAGTAACGGCGCATTCATCCATTAAAAAAGGTGACACAAGGATCGGCTTGTCGGTTTTAGAAACGTAGAAGGTTTTAAAATTTCCACCTTCTATTTTTACCATGGCGGTTTCTTTCAACAAGACCGGCTTTTGCTGGCTTTCCCCCGTAAGGGAAGCAACAAGAAATAGTATCGGTAAAAAAACTTTCATCATTCACATTTTAGCAACAAGGGGTGCATTAATTTCTTCCGAAAATAGTCGTATCAGCATCCCCCGTTGCCTTTATCTGGGCAAGGCATCCTTTATTAAATGTCCGGAAGATAGAATGGTCCACAATATTATATACCCCGGGCACATTTATTTTCATTTCAACTATTGCAGCACCGCCGGAAGGAATCAGGGTAGTACCCATATTGCTGCTGGTAGCGTCGCCGCCCTCCAGGTATACTTTATCGAATATTTCACCAATCACGTGGAAAGAAGAAACAAGGTTTGGACCGCCATTTCCAACAAACAGCCTGATGGTTTCGCCCACCTTTGCCGGTAAGGCATTTTTACCCGCATTGGCATTTACGCTGCCGTTAAACACAACATACTCTGGCTGTTCTTTGATCCCTTTTTGTTCATCAAACTCCTGCATTCCTTTAAACCCAAAACTTTCCTTGGTATAGAATTCACCCTGCATCAGGTAATATTCCCTGTCAACTTTAGGGAGGCCTTTACGTGGTTCCACCAATATTAATCCATACATACCATTAGAAATATGCATCGGCACGGGTGCGGTAGCACAATGGTACACGAACAACCCTGGGTTCAATGCCCTGAAATGAAACTTCGAAGTCTGGCCAGGGGCAACATTGGAAACTTCAGCACCACCTCCCGGGCCATTTACTGCATGCAGGTCGATGCTATGCGCCAATTTATTTTGAGGAGCGTTGGTAAGATTGATCTCCACCAAATCGCCTTCCCTCACCCGGATAAAGTTACCTGGCACAGATCCTCCAAATGTCCAGAACATATAATCCGTACTGTCGGCCAGTTTCATCACCCTTTCAATCACGGTCAGGTTCACGATTACCTTTGTAGCATGGGTCCGGGTAAGAGGCCGGGGAACCATTGGGGCGGTAGATAATTCAGCTACTTCTTCCCCGCTAATGTTTTCATCGGCAGCCGAATTTTGCTTGCTATTGCTTGTATTATTGCAACTTACCATAGTAATCACAGCAATAGCCAGGATAAGCGAGGTTAACTTTTTTGTATGCATTTGTATATATTTTATTATATATCAGTTTCTTAAGAAAGAATTTCCATCCGCTTTCTGCTCAATCAGGCCCTAAATAATAGAGTGTAAAGGGAACAAATCTCACGCCATCTTCCTGTAATTATTTTTTTTTGTTGCATTCCTGTTT
>JADGPY010000293.1 GCA_017882205.1 Chitinophagaceae bacterium | reverse complement strand
CCGGAAGCTGGAAACAAACAGCATTGAGGGTGGCTCTATTCTCTGATATAACAGTCGAATATCCTATAACCTTCCTTCAGGAGCATCCCGATGCTTTAATTACCGCAACTTTTGATACAGCTTCACATCCGATCTCTGAAAACCCAGGCTGGGAATTTAAAGGAGTAAATGCATGAACACATTGAAATCGTTAAATCCTGATGGACTGAGATATAATCATATTATTGGCACCGGAGGCATAGGTTCAGGCATTTTCTTCTCGCTCCGTGGTAATCATACCTTAGGAAGGAATGAAAGCCGGATGGCAACACTGGAACCAAACTACGATTTCTGCAAGCAGCATATCATCATGCATTACATAGGTGTTCTGCTGAACGATAAACCGACAAATAATTTTAGGCTTTTTCCTATTGGTAAAGTTGGGGATGATGAAATCGGGAAAAAGCTTTTGCTACAGATGGCAGAGGCAGGAATGGATACCGGTAGTGTAGAAATAAGGAAAGATTCCAGAACCCTATTCAGTGTTTGCTTTCAATACCCTGACGGGGCAGGTGGCAATATTACAAATGATAACAGCGCAGGCAGTTATGTTACACCGGCAGTTATTTCTCACTTTTTTGAACATTATAATCTTGACGGTGAGAATGGAATAATTCTTGCGGTTCCTGAAGTCTCAGTCGAGTCGAGGGTGGAACTCCTGAGAAATGGTAAAAAAAATAAATGCCTTAATATCGCCTCTGTCCTGGCAACAGAAATAGTTGACTTTAAAAAACAGGGTGGCTTTCACCTGACGGATATTATAGCAATTAATATTGATGAAGCCAGACACATCTCAGAAATCACAGATGATAGTATCGGTTCAGCGGAGATAATTGAGACCTGTATTGAAAAACTACTTAAAATCAATTCCGGCATACTGATATTGATTACTGATGGAGCAAATGGAAGCTACTGTTACAAAGACAATAAACTGGAGTTTACACCTGCACTTTATGCCGAAACCGTTTCAACCGCCGGTGCAGGTGATGCTTTCCTTGCAGGAACAATTTCAGGGATTTGCTGTGGGCTACCTGTTCATAAAGGATTTAGCAGTGGTGTTTTCACAGACTCACCCTTACAGACATCAGTTGAACTTGGCACCTTACTGGCATCATTGTCTGTAACTTCGCCCCATACAATTCATCCCAATGTTAATGCAAAAGTTCTTTATGAGTACGCTAATATTAAAAAGGCCGTTATGGGAAATGATTTCATAAAGATCTTTTCAGCTGGAATTCATTAGGAATTATGTGACAATCGCTGTTCATACTTTTAATAATTTTGAACAGCATACAGAAATCATAATATCACACTATTAAATAGTTTTTAATCAATGAAATAATGAAGGAAGTAACCAAAATGCCAGCTCAGGAACATAAACAACGCTTATTATCATTAGACACTTTACGCGGATTTGATATGTTCTGGATCATAGGCGGTGGCGCATTGATTGAAGGACTTGCGAAGTGTTTTCCAACTGCATGGCTTAAGTTATTCGCTGAACAAATGGAACATGCGACCTGGGCAGGTTTTCATTTTGAAGATTTGATATTTCCTTTATTCATGTTTATTTCCGGTGTCACCATTCCGATTGCTGTACTTTCAAAACTTGAAAAGGGCAGTTCTAAAAATGAAGTGATTTTGAAAAATGCCAAAAGAATGCTCCTTTTGATTTCATTAGGTATTATTTTTAATGGAATCTTACGGAATGGATTTTCAAACGCAAGGTATGCAAGTGTTCTGGGGCAGATTGGTATTTCCTATTTTATTGCTACACTTATTGTTATCTACACCAAATCAGTGAAAACTCAATTGTTTTGGCTTTTCGGATTGCTGGTTGGCTATGCCATTGTTCAATTGATGATACCTGTACCCGGAGTTGGAGCTGGAATTTTGACTCCATCCGGTTGCATTAATGGTTATATCGACCAGTTGTTTTTGCCCGGCAGACTGGCTTATGGCGCCGATGCAGAAATGGTCACCGGCAATGGGGTTTTCGATGCGTTGGGTTTACTTTGTATTATTTCAGCAACCGGTGTTACCCTGATGGGTTATTTTGCCGGGCGAATTTTACTCCAAAAAGATTCAGCGCCAAAAAAGAAACTTCGCATTTTAGTGGCAATCGGTGTCGGACTTATTGTGCTCGCATTATGTATCAGTCCATTTTATCCTATTATAAAAAAATGCTGGACAACAACTTACAATCTTTTTTCAGGCGGTATTAGTTTCCTGTTGATTGCTTTATTTTATCTAATCATTGATGTTTGGGGTTATAAAAAGTGGACCTTATTTTTCAGGGTTATCGGTACAAATTCCCTTTTTATTTATCTGATTGTTGTTGGCAATTTGCTGAATATGAGTTCCACTACTACATCATTGATTGGTTGGATTGTAAATCCGCTGGACGTAAATACCGGTCAATTGGTTATGGTTATTGGCAATATAACACTTGCCTGGCTTTTGCTTTATTTTATGTATAAAAAAAATATTCTAATTAAGGTGTAATCTAATGAAAGCATCACAAAAATTAGTACCAATTTTAGTTTTAGTACTTCTCATCGGTTTCAGTGCAAAATCGGCCAATCGCCCCGAGGAAAGGGTGTTCCGTGGATTTATGATTGATGCTCCCAGAGGTGTCGAAACTATTGAATATTATTTCAGACTTATTGACTTTTGCCAGGAAGAAGGTTTTAATTCCATTATTTTCCGTCTGACAGATGACCAGGGTTCGGCATATCTTTTCACTTCTCATCCTGAACTAAACATG
>JADGPY010000040.1 GCA_017882205.1 Chitinophagaceae bacterium | reverse complement strand
TCCATATTGGTTGTATGATGAGATACTTTATAATCTTCAGCAAATTTTTTTGCAGACGCTTCCTTTCTTGAATAAACAGTTATGATCTTGTCTTTATTTCTGTAGCCCTGCAAAGAATCTGCATAAAAGCGTGCAATAAATCCTGAGCCAAGCATGGCAATTCTTTTCATAAATAAATTTTATATAATAATGATATCTTTTTATCAAGAGCAAATTAATTGCCAATAAATAATTATGATGTTTGTAATGATGTTTGTAAAAAAAAATATTTTTTTCAGATGCAGCATATAACAAGTATTTTAACTCTTTAAATAATAATTCTAAAAAAACCTCTTAAGAACCACCTGAAAAAAATTTTTGCAATTGTTATTAATTTTTTGTTAAATTGAGCAAAATTTCTTCACACCGATTACACTAAAAACTAAAACCAACCAATTATGCTTTCCAAATTAACTTCATTTCGGGTTTTGTTAATTGCGGGCTTATTGTTATTTTGTAATGTGCTTTTTGCACAGCAGAAAACCGTAAGAGGTAAGATTACGGACCCAAACAATTTACCTGTTGCGGGAGCAACAGTTGCTGTAATAGGATCAAACGTTGCTACAGAAACAGATGTAAACGGTGATTTTACTATTTCAATTCCAAATGGTAAAAATTCACTAACAATTACTTCTGTTGGCTATGAGCCACAGACAATAAACGTAGCAAATCAAAGTAATGTGTCCTTATCTTTAGTAATAACAAGTTCCACTTTAAATGAAGTAGTTGTTACCGGTTATGGAACTCAGCGCAAAAAAGATATTTCAGGTTCTGTAGCTGTTGTGGATATTGGGGATGCGAAAAAAATACCTGCTAGCAGTTCTGAGCAATTATTACAAGGGCAGGCTGCAGGTGTTACCGTAATTAATTCGGGTGCACCAGGTGCGGCAAGCACAGTATTCGTACGTGGTATCTCTAACTTTGGTCATACTCAACCATTATATGTTATAGATGGCGTTCAGGTCGGTGACATGTCGACACTTAATCCTAATGACATTGAAAGTATTAGTGTACTAAAAGATGCTGGTGCTGCAGCCATTTATGGTATTTCGGGCGGTAACGGTGTAATTGTGGTTACCACCAAAAAAGGCAGGCCGGGTAAAACCACTTTAAGTTATGATGCGTATTATGGTACACAACGGCCTTTAAGTGGCAATGTCTGGAATCTTATGAACCCCGCACAGCAATCGGAGCTTGCATTTAGAGCAAATGATGCTGCAACAAAGGGCTTATACCCCGGGGGTGCCGGAGTAATTCCTACTTATGGTTATCATGGTGGTTCAGCTGCAGGAGCTTTCGGTGCATCAGGTGTTACCAATGACACTGCTATTTTAAAATATTATCACTTTGACGCATCAAATCCCGGTAATGATTTCCTTATACAGCAATTTGCTACAGGAGGAGGTACTGATTGGTTTCATGAAGTTTTTAAACCCGCTCCAGTGCAGCAGCATACTATTACTGCAAGCGGCGGTGGAGATAGAAGTACCTATTTACTTTCTGTAAGCTATTTAGATCATCAGGGTACTTTACTGAACAACTACGAAAAAAGGTATGCAGCCCGTTTAAATACAACTTTTAATATAAAAGATCATATACGCTTTGGCGAAAGCGGTTATATCACTTACAGGGAAAATAATGGTGGCTACAATGGCACACAGCAGCAGGAAGGCGGTTCCATAGCTTACACGTTTCGTGAAATGCCAATTATTCCGGTTAAAGACATAGGTGGTAATTATGGAGGTGCCTATACTGGTCCTGCCGGTGAACCCTTAGGTAATGGAGCTAATCCCTTTGCTATTCTTGACAGGCAAGCAACTAATAAAGCTCATTTTGTAACGGTGCAGGGAAATATTTTTGCTGAAGCGGATGTTGCTAAATATTTTACCCTACACACCAGTATAGGTGGTAATTTATATAATCAATATTATTGGGATATTGGTTATAATACGTATGAGAATTACGAAAGTCATACCAATCCAAACGGTGCCAGTGAAAATGAGCAAATGGGCAGCAATTATAACTGGACCAACACTATTACATATAAACAAACATTCGGAAAACATAATATACAGTTATTTGGAGGTTTTGAACTAAAGTCATCCTCCGGCAGAGAGTTTCATGCTTCAGCCAATAGTTTCTTTTCTCTCGACCCCAATTATGTACAACTCCAGTTTGGTACGCCTGTTAATGCTCCTACCAGTTACATCTGGCAGCCCAATTCAACTGAATCGTTTTTTGGCAGGTTAGATTATATTTATAATGATAAGTATATTTTAGGCGCTACTATACGTCGTGATGGCTATTCAATCTTTTATCCTGGCCACCAATGGGGTACTTTTCCTTCCGTATCGCTGGGATGGCGTGTATCCCAGGAAGATTTCCTGAAAAGTGTTAGCTGGTTAAACAATCTTAAGCTGCGGGGTAGTTATGGTGTAGCGGGTAATAATGGTAATATAGGCGGCAACAACGCTTATTCAAGCTATGCCTCAGGTACGGGTGCTTCCTATTATGGAATTACCGGTGGTATTAATTCTATTACACAGGGCTTTTATCAAAATCAGAATGGTAACCCGAATGTAACCTGGGAAACGGACAAAATCACTAACATTGGTTTGGATGCCACTTTATTTAAGCATTTTGATTTAACCGTTGAGTGGTACAAAAAAGCTATAAGCGGTTTATTGTTTACTTTACCCCTACCTGCAACAGTTGGAGGTGCAGCAGCTCCAGTTGTTAATGTTGGCAATGTTCAAAATTCCGGTGTTGATATCTCTGCAGCGTATCATGCCACGGTAGGTAGAGACTTTAACTTTAGTATAGGTGCAAACGTTACTACTTATAAAAGTTTAATTACTTCTATACCTTCACCCGGTTATTTTGATTTTGGATGGTCACGGGATAATGCTATTGTAAGAAACCAGACTGGCCATCCTATTGGTGAGTTTTATGGCTATCAGACAGACGGTATTTATCAATCTGATACCCTCGCTAAAACCGGTGCAACTTATAGTGGTGCTAAAGCCGGAGCGTTTAAATACGTAGATGTTAACGGTGATGGAAAGATAGATGCTAATGACCGTACATGGATTGGCAACCCTAATCCCAAATTTACGTATGGTATAAACCTGAACGCAAGTTTCAAACAATTTGATTTTACTATGGTACTATATGGTTCGCAGGGTAATAAGGATTTCAATTACGTAAAATACTGGACTGATTTTTACAGTACCTTCCAGGGTGGCAAAAATCTTGATCTTTACAACAAAGCGGCTATAGTTGTAAACGGAGTTGTAACCAATCCCGGTGCAACTTTACCAGCCGCATCTTTTTCACAGCCACAGGGTTCAAGTACTGTGAGTTCATTTTATGTGGAAGACGGGTCATTCTTAAAATGCCGTGTAGCTCAATTAGGATATACGTTTAGTTCCGCGATATTAAAGAGAACAGGAATTGATAAACTACATCTTTATGTACAGGCTACAAACTTATTTACTATAACCAAATATACTGGGTTGGATCCTGAATTAGTACCATCTCTAAATAATAATGGAACGGGCGGAAGGCAAAGTGCTGCTTTTGGTATTGATTATGGATCTTACCCAAATAATCAAAAACAATATATTGTGGGTATTAACTTAACATTTTAATGATTAAATATTAAAAAGTATAGATATGAAAAATTTTAAATTTAAATACGTTGCTCTGATTCTCTCACTGGTAACTCTTACGCTCATATATTCATGTAAAAAATTCCTTGACAAGTCACCTGTAGGGTCGTTGAGTGCAGGAGTACTTGCCAGTAAGGCCGGTGTTGATGGCTTGCTCATCGGAGCGTACTCTATGCTCGACGGTTACGCAACAGTTAATGGATACACTGCATGGGAAGGTGGTATTGACAACTGGGTTTATGGTGGCATTGCTTCTGATGATGCATATAAGGGGTCAAATACTACTGACCAACCAGACGCAGTTCCCATTGAGGATCATACTGTTAGCTCATCAAATGCTTATATAACAGAAAAGTGGTCTGTTTTTTATAACGCTGTTCAACGTGCAAATGATGTGATCAGGGAACTGCCTCAGGTTACAGATGGTTCAATAACCGCAGGTTCTGCTACTGAAGTAACTGCAGAAGCAAAATTTTTACGAGGTGTTTTTCATATGGAACTTGCAAAAATGTATCGCAATGTGCCATATGTTGATGAAACTATAACTTATGGTGCCGGTAATTATAATTTAGAAAACCCCGGTCCTATCTGGGATAAAATTGAAGCTGATCTTACCGCTGCAATGGCAGGCTTACCAAAGACTCAGCCCCAGGTTGGACGTGCTAATTATTATGCAGCTGAAGCTCTTTTAGCAAAAGCATATATGTTTGATCATAAATATCCCTTAGCTCAGCCGCTTTTAACAGACCTGATTAATAATGGAATAACATCGAGCGGAACAAAATATGCTTTAGGACCTTTTGCAGATAATTTTAATCCTTCTATAAGAAATAGCGCTGAAGCGGTATTCCAGGTGCAAATGACAACTAATGATGGTTCCGGTGGTCAAAACGGAAATGAAGGCGAAATGTTAAATTTACCTGCAGGCCCTTATACCAGTT
>JADGPY010000292.1 GCA_017882205.1 Chitinophagaceae bacterium | reverse complement strand
GTCATGGATGTAAGCGTACCTCTTGCCAGCCAGGATATCATTCAAATTACAGATCCGAATCCTTGTATAACTAATCCCCCTACTGTTTGTTATGTGGTAGGCTATTATTATTTCACGGTTTCTTTACCAGAATCCGTAAATGGGTATACTTTAGCAAGCCAGGTAAATTTCAGGATCAATGGAATCAGTAACCTTGTCAGTGGCTATTCCAATATCGGCGCAACATACACTGCAGAGATACCCGGAACTTCTTCAGGCTCAACAGCTCCTCAGAATAATAGTGCAGTTTTTGTGGGTAGTGATCTTGTGATCGTATGTGCAGAAAACTTTTTTACTTATAGTTTTGCTGCAGTAGATCCGGATGGTGACCAGCTAAGGTATGAATTCTGTGATGCTTATCAGAGCGGAGCTTCCGGGGGAGGTGCAACTCCAACTCCTCCGCCACCATATAATTCAGTGCCATATGGGAATAGCTTTGATGCTTCTTCACCACTTGGCAGCACTGTACAGATTGATCCTAATACAGGGCTTATTTCCGGAATAGCACCCGCATCGGGTGTTTATGTGGTGACCGTTTGTGTATCAGAAATTCGAAATGGTATCGTCATTGCAGTCCATCGAAAAGATCTTCAGATCAATATTGCAGATTGTAGCATTGCGGCTGCAATTCTTGAACCGGAATACCAACTATGCCGTAATAGCTATACGATCAATCTTTCAAATCTATCCAACAGTCCATTAATTACAGCATACCATTGGGCCATTCTAAATGCCTCAGGCAATACGGTCTTCACTTCTACCAATCCAACAGTAACATATACTTTTGCAGATACCGGCAGGTATATCATCAAATTAGCGATCAATCCCGGCCAGGCATGTTCTGATTCTACTAGTTCTGTTGCCATTGTGTATCCTGGTTTTGTTCCCGCATTTAATACCAGTGGAATATGTTTTACAAAGCCTACTAGTTTCACCGATGCAACTACATCTGTTTATGGTGTCCCAAACTCATGGCATTGGGATTTTGGAGAGAGTTCAGTGCTCGATGATAGTTCCAGTCAGCGAAATCCATCTTATACCTATCCTTCAATGGGGGCAAAATTCATACTGTTAACAGCCGGTAATTCTGTAGGATGCCAGGATACGTCCTCCATGATAATCAATATATTAGATAAACCTCCATTGACATTAGCATTTTATGATACAGTGATCTGCCTCAATGACAATATACAATTACATGCAATTGGTAACGGGAACTTTAATTGGAATCCTACCTTAAATATGCTAAATCCACTAACTGCTTCACCTTCAGTTGCACCATTATTGACTACCAGGTATTTTGTAACCCTGGATGATAATGGATGCCTGAACAGAGATTCTGTTCTGGTGCGTGTAACAGACCACGTTACTATTTTACCCATGAGTGATACAACGATTTGTAGCTCTGACACTATACAGTTAAGAATTATTTCCGATGGTCTTCGATATAGCTGGACTCCAGCCGTACAACTTCTCGATCCTTTCATAGCTGATCCAACTGCAATTACCAATACCACTACTACTTACACTGTGACAGCCAACATTGGCAGTTGTTCTGCAAACAGTAACATATTAGTGAGGACAGTCCCTTATCCGATTGTAAATGCCGGGAGTGACACCGCCATTTGTTTTAATACAACTGCATTTCTTCATGGAATAACGAATGGCTCAACATTTAAATGGATACCCTCTTTTTTTCTTGACAATGACCATGTATTAAAACCTATTGCAAAACCTCCCTCATCAACCAGGTATATTCTTTTAGCATATGATACAAAAGGTTGTCCAAAACCTGGCGTAGACACATTGATAATAACAGTCTTACCGCGAATCATTCCTTTTGCAGGAAGAGATACTACCGTAGTAACCAGCCAACCCTTACAATTATTTGCCTCAGGTGGTAGCTCTTTTCTTTGGTCGCCTTCAACAGGACTTTCAAACGTAAATATTTCAAATCCTGTTGCCGTTTATTCTGCACCATCGGAAAATATACTGTACAAAGTAAATATTTATGATATCGCAGGATGTATGGATTCAGCCTATGTAAGGGTAAAGGTTTTTGCAGGAGGACCGAATGTATTCGTACCAAATGCATTTAGTCCGAATGATGATGGAATAAATGATATATTAAATTTTATTCCGGCAGGTATTAAACAAATCGAGTATTTTAAGATTTATAATCGTCCTGGTCAATTAGTATTCAGTAGCTTTAATGGCAAAGGCTGGAATGGCAAATATAAAGGTGTTCCACAGGATCCAGGAGTGTTTGTTTGGATGGTAAAAGCGATTGATTATAATAATAAGCCATTCTTTAGTAAAGGAGTGGTAGTGTTGGTTAGATAATTTGTGGGAAATCGAAAATTACCATGATCTTGTTCATTGTTTTATGTTTTAATGGTTATAAATAATTCGAAGTATGATGGATTGAAAAGTTGAATTAATCTATATTTAGCTCAACAAACCTTATAAACATGAGAAAGTTATTACTTTTTATTTCATTATCAACATTTTTATTATCCCTCTTTTCTTGCAAAACAACCCCGAAACCTGATTCTTCACGCCTTGCTAAATCCTCCAGAGAGGATAAGAATGGATGGATCTATGTTCACCTGGAAGGGAGTCCTAAAAATATTGGATATCAGCATGGCTACCTCATTGCCGACGAGATAGATACGACATTAAGAATGATGAGTTATTTCCTGGAACGTGATACCCATAAGGATTGGCAATTCTATCGCCAGGCTGCCGCAAATTTTTTATGGAACAAACTTGACCAGGAATACAAGGATGAAATAAATGGAATTGTTGATGGCCTTCATGCAAAACAAAAAAATTATGATAGCCTTGATATTACTGCCTTAAATGCAATGGAGGAGTTAGCCTATTATTATGTTCCCCAACTGATGGATAAATCCCTGCCTGGAAGCAGTGATAATAAAGCCCCTGGCAATTGCAGTGCATTTATCGCTACAGGTAGTTTTACAAGAGATGGGAAAATTGTTATAGGGCATAATAACTGGACAGCCTACATAGTTGGCCAGCACTGGAATGTAATCGCTGATATAATTCCTGAAAAAGGAAATCATATGCTGATGGATTGTATGCCGGGATTTATTCATAGTGGCGATGATTTTGTGATCACCAGTAGTGGAATATTGATAACCGAAACCACCATAACCCAGTTCAAGGGGTTTGATAGTACAGGGATTCCTGAATTTATGCGTGCCAGGAAATCAGCACAATATGCAAATAGTATTGATGATGTGGTAAAGATATTTTTAGAGGGAAACAATGGAGGCTATGCCAACGATTGGCTCATTGGCGATATAAAATCAAATGAAGTGGCAAAACTTGAACTGGGGTTAAAACATCATCGCATCTGGCGCTCAAAAGATACAGCAATAATAGGCTCTAATTTTGCCAGTGATCCAGACCTGATAAAGGATGAAACAACATTTAATGCTGCCGATTCTACCACCTCTCCAAATGCCCGAAAGCGACGAATGGAAAAAATGGTGCTTGATATAAAAGGGAATTTGGATGCAGAAACAGGAAAACTGATTGAAGCGGACCACTATGATGCGCTTCACAACAGTAAGGCTAATAACAAGTGCGTTATTTGTGGGCACATTGATGAAGAACCTGCTGGCTGTGCCGAATGGGATTTACCCGCTTATTACCCTATGGGCGCAGTACAGGGAAAAGTGACCACCACTGATCTTGCAAAGCAAATGAAGTTCTGGGCGCATATGGGTCATCCATGTGGCCAGGATTTTTTGGGAGCACCATTTTATAAACTGCATCCTGAGTACCAATGGCAATCCAAATTCCTCACCAATATGATCGCATATCCATGGACGTTATTTGCAGCGAAATAAGGGTGTAGAGACGTTGCACGCAACGTCTCTTTTTGGTCAGTCTCCGCATTCATACGTGAAAAGCATGAGATGTAGCATCAGACATAGCATGCTACGTCTCTACATCCAATTCCTTAATCTCTGCCCTGTATTTTTGGGGTAATATCAATCGTTTCACTAACCCATCAAGCTTGATGATCCTGCAAAATTTATAAATTGGAAGAAGTATGGTAAGCCAGGAAAATTTTCCAAGCTGTAATAAAGTATTGACTTTTTCTGGCACAACCATGATCTGTGATTCAAGTAGCAACTTATAACGAAATACTCCAAGGTGTTTTTTATATTGTTTGTAAAGGTCAATGGTTAGCTCACCTTTTTCAAGATCATTTTCGAGATGTTCTTCACGCATGATCAACCACTCATCATAATTCTGAGGCAGGTCTTTCAGGCCCATACGGTTTCCTATCTTATAAAAAATAGAAAATACTTTCTCTTTTTCTGATTTGTCCAATAGTCGTTCCAATAGTTCGAAGGAGGCAATTGAGTAGTGTATCAGCATAAAGAGTACATCCCGGTATGCCCAGCCTGGTATTGATAAACCCCGGTTGGCTTCTACAGTAGAATGAATTTCGGTTATTTTATCGATCGCTTTATTAGCCGTATCAATATCGGAAAATACAATCTGCCTTGCATAGCTTACGGTGGAGAATAACCTGCCTATTGGATCTGCAGGTAATCGCCCCGTAAAATAAAGCCAGTCAACAGCTTTATTAAGCGCAAACTCGGCTGAGGCGCCCGCAAAGATGAATAATATAGTATCTCCCTTACTCCATATCTTTCTTACAACTGAATTTTTCGCAACAAAACAATCCATATGCAAAGGTACCCTCATCCTGGTCTTAAGCACATTTCTACTCCATTATTTAATTACATTTTGTAGTTTCATTTTTGCCCTATATTTATGGAGTAATTCGTTCTAGCACCAAAACAGCTTAAAGTTATTTTTTCATTGAAAAAAGCCTACTTCATTTTCATCGCCTTATTTCTGCTGCAATGTTTAGCTTATTCCCAGGAAGTTTATTCTGATAGTACATTTATAGCGGTAGATTCAGTCACAGAAAGGATTATAGAACCTATATCTCTTTTCCCGAATATTGTCGGAAAATCTATGATGACACCTACAGCCTGGGGAGGGTTCGGCACCTTTATATTCGGATCTATAGGCGGCACATTTCCACAGGTCTATGCCACAAACCCTGATCTGATTGTTTCAGCAGGAATTGGAACAGGGAATTCAATAAAGGCTGTAAGCATAGTTGGTAGCTTAAATGTTAACGATGTTTCCAGTGTGGATAATTTCTCTTTCAATTTTATTGTAAGCAGAACAATTTCAATCGGTAGCAGTATAAGTGCAGGAGCAATACATTTATTTGCGAATCCTCTTAAAACAGATATGAGTCCAAGTTATTACCTGGCGTATAGCCATGCGGCCCAAAATCTTCCTTCTGTAATATATGGTTGCTCAAAACTTAATTATACAGTGGGAGTAGGAAGTGGTAGATTCTATAATAAAAGTTATTATGACTTTCAATCCGGTAGGGGTAACCATGGTACAGCATTATTTGGCAATGTTTCGTATGAAATACTGTCGTATGTTAACCTTGGAATAGAATGGACCGGAGTAAATTTGTGTTCATCAGTATCATGGCGCCCGGCATATAATTTACCTGCGCTTTGTATTGGTGTGACAGACCTGACAAGGTTTTCCGGAGATAAACCAAGATTGTTAGCAGGCATTAGCTATGCTTATTTATTACCAAACAAACAGGCCAGATGAAAAAACTAAATATGCTGTTGTCAACGTGTTTGCTCGTGAATTTTTCATTTGCACAAATATCGTCGAATCAGTCGGATGGAAATACGCCATTGATACCGGTACCCTTGCATTTTCCTACCCCTGCAAATAAGTGTAATGATAACCTTGTTGCATTTTATTTGCCCTGTTCCAGTGATAAACAGGTTATTGTAAAGAACGTAGCCAGGTTAAAGTTTTCGGGGGAATGCAGGCATGAAGTTGTTTTTGATCCCCCGGTACTGGATATACCTGCGATACTGGCAACCAGTAATAAGACTGTAATGGTTACTTATAACGGCATCAGTTTGCCAGCATCAATAATAATGGTTAATACAAATAGGAAGATGACTGATAAACTGCTCTCAGCCAGGATTGAATCGGGACTGGTAAAACTCATTGACAACTGGCGTCAGGGAATATTTCAAAAGGGCTTGGCGAATTCGTTAAATGGAGCTCTTTCCACTTGCTCAATTTCAGGTAGTAAAATTCCTAAAATAAATATGACAGCAGAAATCAGGAATCTTGTTTGTCCGGCAGATAAATCCAATTGCGTGATATTATCTACAAAAGTGATCGGAGATGCAAGATGGAGTAATAGCATTAGTTGTCAGTTCCCTGTTTTTGGACTTCCGTATGTTTCATCTATTAATGCAGGAGTAACAGGTAGTGTTGAAGGATTAATAAACATAGATGACCAGACTAGCTGTGCAACATCAAATCTTTGTAAATCACTTAACCTTACGGCTAGAATCAATGGCAGTTTTAAAGGCACTCAGACTGGAAGTGATGTAGTTGCTGACCTACAGGTTGTTGTTGACGGCATTCGTATTGATGGAGAAGTTTGCGTTTTCCCTTTACCAGTGAGTGGTTGTGCTAAAGTAAGTATAGGCAAACTTAAAATAGTAGGAAATGTTCAGTCCTTATGGGGGTTGACATCTAATAAGGTAAGTTATGTTGTTTATGATGGGTACACTTCTCCATCATTTTGTTTTTAACCAGTAGATTCCTTAGCATTATGAAATACAGGTTTTTGTGGTTATGCTTTATATTATTTGTTAATCCAATAAGCGCACAGGATGTTCCAGGATTTAATCCCCAATCCCTTACTCTTTCAATTCCTGCATTTTTACCCGGGATAATGGATGATACGACTGCTTTATTACATAATGATACATTGAGCTATGTTTTAAGGGGCCAAATTTTTAATCTTCCCTATAAAATAGTAACCACTAAACGGAAGCGTATTGGAAATAGTCCGTGGACAGTTTTATTAGAGTTGGCTGATGCGTATGGAAGAAAGGATAAGAAAAAAATAATTGATCTATATGATGAAGGATCACGGGATAAGATCACACAATTATTATCGGGGAGTGAATCCGGTACTTTTCTGCAGTATGCAAGTGATGCGGTTCATTCCAACTTAAAAATTGTTGGTGGAATTGAGTACCAGAGTGGATTTATGGTATATTCAAAAGATGACAAGTATGGGCTGCATGTCAATTTTATGCTAAAGGGTGTAGATGGGTACAAGCTTGCTGTGCTGGATGATCAATCTCCAACAGGTTGGAACCTCGGACTCTACTTCAAAAATAACCCGGGCCAGTTGATCCCTGTAAAAAACGTTCTTCTTCCAGATAGTATAAGTATTGAAAATACAATGACGGTAGTTATTATTTTACCCGAAGCGTCGCGTTGGGTGGCCATATATTTTGGTAAGGCCGGGGAACCAATAAAGGCACTTGTAGAGGATAATGGGCCAAATGATCTTGACAAGCAAAAGAAGGTGGTAAGATTTCGTGTTCCAGCCTCAATATTTCCAACCCCTGGCACTTATAATTTTTATATATCCTCATTTAATTACCCGGTTCAAAGGATATCAGCAAATTTCTTTCTTCCCGATGCCAGGCATGTGATAAAGGTGTTCTGATAGAAGATTTGAACCACGGAGGCACGAGGTAGAGACGTAGCACGCTACGTCTATCAGATTTCCAGTGTTTCCAAATACATTAGGATATCCATAAACTCCGCCCATGAATGTTGCCATTTATGTTTTGCCTGGTTAATTTTTTCATGATCTTCTTCCTTTAAATTTGACTTTGATCGTAGATATTCATCAATCTTTTCTAATGATTGCTTATTCAGATCTTCCAACGTTTTTTTATGTTCCATAATTGACCAGGATTAAAAGATTAAAACTTGCAGGGATTTTAATGATAATATTGCATAAAAATACAAGATTAGATTTATTAAAAATTCACTTTTGCAACTACTTTTTATAACTTAGATTAATAAATAATAAATAATATGGCCAGCAATGCGTATATGACTATTACTGCACAAAAACAGGGACATATCACTGGTTCTGTAACTCAAAAAGGCAAAGAAGGGCAGATTGCAGTATTTGCGGTAAATCATGAAATTATCTCTCCCCGGGATCCTGCATCCGGTTTGCCAACTGGAAAACGAATGCATAAACCTCTTGTAATTACAAAGGAGTTAGACAAATCAACACCTTTACTTTATAATGTCCTTTGCACAAATGAAAACCTCCCTGAAGTGATTCTTCGTTTTTGGGCTCCATCGATGTCTGCTGCAACTGGCCTTGGAACCGAGGTTCAGAATTTTACCATTAAACTCACCAATGCATCTATTGCTTCAATAGTGTTAGATATGGAAAACAACAAGCTCACAGAACAAATGAAATTACCTGTACTTCAACAAATTTCCTTTACATATCAAAAAATAGAATGGACTTGGACCGATGGTGGCATTACAGCATCTGATGACTGGGAGGCCCAGCATGTGTAAACCTTTTGAGTGAAGTGACAAAGAGATCTAAAACCTTCCATTCATAACTTCAAACATATCTTCTCCTTTTTGCCTTAAATTTTTCGCGTCAGCAATAGGAGCTTCAAGAAGGTCATTCTTTATAGCATCCATTGCTTCCGAAATAAAATCAATTATTGGCATTCCTCCATGAGATTGGGATTTATCTTCCCGTCTTTCGTGACCAAGTTCAGTATCGACCGAAGGCGGAGCGATCTCAAATACTTTTATTGAAGCGCCCTTTAATTGATATCTTAATGAAAGCGTGAGAGAATGAATGGCGGCTTTGGTAGCACAATATATTGGCATAAAAGCGATCGGAACAAAAGCAAGCCCGGAAGAAATATTGATGATAGCAGCATTTTCTTTCGTAGCCAGGTGTTTGGAAAATAATGATCCAAGGTGAACAGGAGCAATAAAATTAGTTTCTACCTCCTTACGAACCTTGTCGAGGTTTATTGGGTTTGTTAGATCAGTTACCAATTGAATTCCGGCATTATTAATAAGGATATTAACTTCCGGAAAATTGGTTATGACCCAGTCAGCAAGTGCCAGCCTGTTTTCAGTATTAGATATATCACACACACGTGTAATTAAATCAGGATATTTTCTTTGCAATTCATCAAGACGATCAGTCCTTCTGCCGCAAATGATCACTCTATTTCTGAGACGAATAAATTCTTCTGCAAAGGCTAACCCAATCCCCGAAGTGCCTCCGGTTATTAAGATACAATTATCGTTAAGCTTCATTAAATAGTTTATTTATATTTATGCCAGACAAGGTAAATTTCATCAATTCTACGGGATATCTTTCATATATCTATAGTATAAGAACATTATATTGGTATGTATTAGTAGGTCTAGGGTAGGAATAAGGCCGGGTATGCCCAAGCTAAGTTTCAAATTGTAATTTGTTAGCAACTTATCTTTTCGTACTTTTCCTTACAATTATTTATATGAACCAGGTTTCTGATATTCTCGCACGTAAAGAAAGTAATGCAATTTCTGTAATTCCATCTTCTACTGTTCTTGAAGCATTGAAGCTAATGGCTGAAAAAAACATAGGTTCGGTGATCGTAATGGAAGAGGATAAATATATCGGGATAGTAACCGAAAGGGATTATTCGCGTAAAGTGGTCTTAAAAGGGAAAAATTCACTGAGTGCCCTTGTGTCGGAAATTATGAGTACTGATCTGCCTCACGTACGACCACAGGATTCTATAGAACATTGCATGACATTAATGAGCAATAATAATATCCGCTACCTGCCAGTATTTGAAAATGAAAAATTGGTCGGCATTATTTCCATTACTGATGTGGTGAAGCAAACAATTTCCACCCAACAGGAAACGATTGACCATCTTAAAAACTACATTAATTCAGAATCATAGAATTAATACCCCTTAAGAAGAATTTTCTTATTAATTTATCAAACAGAATAATGCGATAATAGCCAATATTATTATTGACTACAAGCTACAGTATCCGGGAGTCGTGATCAGTTAACCTGGGAGAAATAGCTAATAATAGTAATAAGACCAAAAAAGCCAAGAACGATCGCAACTGTGATAACTGTTTCACTTACATGTGAGTCAAAATTTTTCATTACCTACATTTTAAAATGAAGAACAAAATGATTTAAAAAGCAGGATTTCGTAGGAAATTATGGATAGTAGAGTTTAAAAAATCTTTTTCTCGCGAGGAGGCATATTTTAATTCTAGTCTAATTTAAGATGATATTTTTGATTTAACAAATTTTTTTGTTAAAATTAGGAATCTGTATATAAATTCTGCTGGCCCTACCCTGGTAGACACCTTGTTATATAGGGGCAAAAGGCATTATTTTGAATCATAAATAAATCCCTACTACCAGGAATAAAGCACATAAAATGAAAAGGATTAATAGCAACGGATAGATAAATCGCCACCATGCCTTCAGGCTTACATTTACTAAAGCAAGAGAAGGAAGGATCAAACCCGTAGGAGTCATAAATCCCATGATACCCATGCCATAGAGATAAGTATTCACAATTTCCCGTCCAGGAACATTAACAATTATTGCTAGAGCCCCAATGATAGGCATAGTCAGTACTGCCATTCCTGAGGAGGAGGAAATAAACAAAGTGAAGATCATGTACAAAACCAACAACATTACAATAAATAAAGCAGCAGGCATGGTTTCAACAAGCTTTGTAGAATAGAATAATATTGAATCACTTATATGACCCTCATTGAGCATGATGGTAACACCACGTGCTACGCCAACTATAAAAGCAACCCCAACCAAACTTTCGGCACCCTTGATAAAATACCTTACAAAATCCTTTTCCTTTATTCTTTGCAGGATACCTATCAATATAGCTGATCCCAGGAATAGGGTTGTCATTTCCAGGAGCCACCATTCCCAAAAGACAACTCCGGCAATCATCAAAAGAAAGGTTGACAAAAATAATACCAGCATAAGTTTTGTTCGGATTGTTAGCGGTGCTACAACCTCCGCGATATCGATATTTTCATAAAGGGAGCGCACCTTTCCATCATAACGGTAAACAATAGATGCAGTAGGATCTTTCTTTACTTTTTGTGCATATCTAACGATATACCAAATAGTAATACCCGTTGAAACTGCAAACATTCCAATCCTGCCTAACAATCCATCCGTCCAATTTACACCAGCAGCATTCGAAGCAATAATAGTTGCAAATGGATTGGTAAAGGATGACAAAGAGCCAAGTTGAGTACCTCCAAAAATAACTGCTACGGGAACCAATAGATCATATCCTGCTGCAAGAAAAAGAGGTACCATTATTGGATAAAACACCAGTGCTTCTTCTGCCATACCATACGATGAGCCGGCAAATGAAAAAAGGAAAGTGAGAATGATGATTAGCCACGCTTCCTTCCCCTTCATAGTATAAGAAAGCCATTTGAGGCCTCGTACCATTGCGCCCGTTTCATGAAAAATATTCATAAACCCGCCAATGATCAAAAGGAAAAGAACAATATCTATTGAATCATAGATCCCTTTGATGGGCGCTTGCAGGATCTTAATAAATCCTTGCGAATTCTTTTCTATCCTATGATACGTGCCGGGAATCGAAACCGGTTTACGAATACTGCCTGATTTAAATTTTTCCAGGCTTATATGAATTTTAAGACTGTCAAGCGTTTTTTGGATAAAAGGTAATTTTATTTCTCCAGCGGTTGTCATCATAAGGAATGTTTCCTGTTCAGGCTTTGAAAGCCTGTTGTATTCTCCTGCCGGAATTAGCCATGTTGCAATGGCCGCAATAATGATCACTATCATTAGGATAGTAATGGGAGAGGGAAGTTTTCTTTTCGCCATGGTATAAATACAGTTCTTAGTTCTTAGTTCTAAGCCTGCCTGCTGGTAGGCAGGTTCTAAGTTAGTTGATTAGTTATTTAGTTTGTTAGTTCTTGTTGTTTAAAATGCTTTTTGTTCCTTTGTGGTAAAACAAAAAGGCATATGAAAACCGCTTCTATTAATGAGTTGAAGCAGGAATTAAGTACTCTTTCAACAAAAGAAGTAATGGAGCTGTGCCTGCGTTTGGCGAGATTTAAGAAGGAAAATAAAGAACTATTATCCTATCTGTTATTTGAATCGCATGATGAACAGAGTTACATTGAAAATATTAAAGCATTTATAACTGAAGAATTCATAGGAGTAACGAAGAGCAACTTATACCTAACCAAAAAATCAGTTCGAAAAATTCTACGTACAACCAATAAGTTTATAAAATACACCGGATCATGTATAGTGGAAGTAGAATTATTGATCCATTTTTGCAGTACATTTAAAAATGCCGGAGTTCCAATATATAAAAGCGTTGCCCTTGTAAACCTTTATAATAGTCAGCTAAAAAAAATAAAGTTGGTAATAGCCGATTTGCATGAGGATCTTCAATATGATTATCAAAAAAATCTTGAGAAATTAGAACTTTCTAAAAATTGATCTTATGAAATATATGGTAGGAATCATGGTTAGTCTAATCGCGAAATAATTTTGGGCGGGAGAGAAGAGGCAAGCAAGGGGTTGGTTTTGATTCGTATAAAATCTTTATCTCAGTTAAGGGAAAGGTGGGTTTAAACTAAATGATTTGGTATATTTCAGATTTTTATTAATTTTGGCATTCCGTCACCAAATAAAAAGGAGGTATTCATGACATCTACAGATAGAACATGGACGCCTATGGTTAATCTTTAACCGCAGGTCCATAAAAATAATCTGAGGCATATCTAATGCCGGAGCCACTAACTATAGTGGCTTTTTATTTTCGTAATGGCTTACTTTTGATATTATAGGAAACCCATTAAAATAAATTGAATGATCTTATATAAAAAGCACCAGAGAATGAGGGTTAAAATGTTCACTTGTACCCTAGGTTTTATCTTCATTTGCCTTTACTCTAATGCTCAGGAAAAAGATATTACCTGGTACTACAAGAATTTACCATTTAAAATGTCACCTGCCATACAGGTAAATAAAGATTAGATCATTCTTTCGGGCGAAGCGAGAAGAGTGGGTTACCTTTTTACAGATTTGGTATTATACTATAATTAACTTTTAAAAATTATAAAAACTCAACATGAAAAAGATCCTATTGGCTTTTCTAATAGCAGGCTCTCTAGCTGCTTGTAATGGTTCAAGCAGCAGCTCAACAGAGGCTAAAAAAGACTCAACTGAAGCTAAAAAAGACTCAACAATTACTAAAATTGAAGAAAAAGTTGACTCAACCAAAGATAAGATTCAGGCAAATGCTGACACTCTGAAAAATAAGGTTGAAAGAAAAGGTGATACTGCCAAAGCTAAGGTGGAAGAAAAGATGAAGAAAAAATAATTATTACAACCGGATTGTACCTTCTTCAGGTTGTACGTAACGATTTTTAGGTAAGCAATCGTAAAGCGCCTCCGTTCTCGGAGGGGCTTTTTTTTGTGTGCATATGAACCGGCTCAATAGTTGATGTGGATATCTTTTCTTAAACAATGTTTTTTTGTAAACCTATATGTTTAGTAATAATAATAGTTTTAGCTTGCAGGTGCAGCCCAGGATTTCAACTTTCAAGTAAGAAAACGTCTCCTCCAAGTGATAGCACCTGGTCAATTCCATTCCACAAGCTTGAAAAAACAGCTGACCTCGATACTCTTTTAAATAGTGTAGGTGATGCCCGTATTGTTCTATTGGGAGAAGCCTCCCACGGAACCTCTGAGTATTATAAATGGCGTACAGCAATCTCTGAAGAATTGATTCTTCGGAAGGGATTTAACATAATCGCATTAGAAGGGGATTGGGTAGATTGTTCAAGGATCAACGATTTCATCCATGGTCCAGTGCAGGATAGTTCATCTGTAATTAATCTACTAAAGAACTTTGACCGGTGGCCTACCTGGCTGTGGGGTAATTACGAAATGGCGTCATTTGTTAAATGGTTAAATTCTTATAACTCAACACAAGCCCAGCTTAACAAAGTCAATCTGCATGGTTTTGATCTATTCAGTATTTCCGAAACAATAGATGATATATTAAAGAATATTCCAAAGGAGGATACATCTGTTTCTAATGCAGTAAAAAGATTTCAACAATGTTTTCAGCCTTATGAAAATAATGAACTTTTATATGGAAATCTATTAGCGATACACGCTCCCGACTGCAGAAGCCAGGCAAGTGAGGTATTAAGATCAGTTAATAAATTAGCATACCCCGGAGAGGGATCTTTGGAAGCATTTAACCTGGCGCAACTCGCTCTTTCAATATATGATGGAGAGCAATATTTTCGGACAAGAAGCAATACAACCGATTCATGGAATATTCGTGATATGCATATGGCGCAAATCATTAAAAATTTACTAAGCTTTTATGGTCCTTCTTCAAGGATCATTATCTGGCAACATAATAGCCATGTTGGTGATGCTCAATTTGCAAATATGCATTGGACAGGAAGAACAAATGTAGGTACGTTAATTAGAGATGCTTATGGAGACAAGAATGTTTTTATAGTTGGATTTGGTTCATACTCCGGAACAGTACTTGCATCCGATATTTGGGCCGGACCTATTCTGAAAATACCGATGTACCCTGCTGATGACGGTAGCTGGGAACAAATACTACACCAGCAAAGTGCAATAGATAAATTTATACTATTCGATGAAACCCGTAATGATACTGCATTTCAACATAAGTGGATCTACCAGCGTGCAGTTGGGGTAGTTTATCATTCCCGGGAAAGGTCAGGTACTTATTCATTATCTCTTATGTCAAGACGTTATGATGCCTATATTTTTATTGACCACAGCACTGCTTTACATCCTATAGATATTAAAGTGAAAGCGGTGGATTTGAAACCAATAGATAATTAGACATGTGATTCATAGTTTCATTTTTTGTCCTCAGTAATAGTTTGTTGTAGCTGACCTTCTATTCTGGGTGGGGGTGGGGGTGGTGTGGTAAGAGGAATTTCGGCTCCACGATGACATGTATAACAACTTACCGGCTGTACCGCTTGTGCTAAATGTTTACCTTCTTCGTCCTCAATGAAATATTTTTTATTAATATCCATTGCCATCAACATCATTTTCCGGGTGATTTGCTTATCGGCAATACTATCGCTGGCAAAGTCCCACTTTCTGTCTTCTTTATTTCTCACATGACAAAAAGTGCATTTTACATTTAGTGAGTTAGTGTAATTATGCATGATGCTATCCAGTTTTTCTTTAGATATGTCATTGGGTAGTATCTTGAGATTCTTATATCCCGGCGGTTCAGAAATTGTAAAGGCAAGCGAGGTAATGATCAATGCCACTAATGAAAGTGTAACAATTATTGTCTTCTTCATAATTAATTTATTGAAATCTTATTTATACAATTTTTGTCAAAAGTAAACAAGTAATACTACTTTACCGTCCATGGTTGAAGCAATCAAGGAATTAATACTTTTTCAATTCGGGTAAGTTTTCCTTCCTGATTACATCCTTCTATGATCACTCTTATTTTTTTTGTTAGATCATTGTTATAAAATGAAATTAATAATTTCCTATGATCTTTATCAGTTAAAACAAACGGGTTCCAATATAAGGTAGAACGAGAATCATCCTGGTCAATTTCAGCATCTGCTTTAGAATAATCCGGCGAATAAAATTCTTTGACAGGGGAATAACCTACAACCGCCGAAAAGTCCAATCCCTTTACGTCCCGATTTACAGAGGACCCTTTTTTTAAGTATACCGCAATGGCTCCTCCTGAACCTCCACCCATAGCACCAAAGAAGGGAGGTCTGAAAACTTTCACCATCGCCACATCGCTCATGGGGGTGGATTGAATGGCTTCAACATCACTCTGAATTTCATTTAAGAATAATGAAGGAGTTCCTCCACGCCAGGATAAGGAAGGCTCAGCCCCCGAAACATTAATATTCAAACCGGCAACTTTCCCCTGTAGATAATTTAGTACACTTAATGATGAGGCGGCAATTGGATCATCATCGGTAATGAAAGTAATATCATCTCCACCCCTGAAAAAACCGGAAGTATATTCTTCCTCCATAAGTTCCTTCTTTGATTTTTGTTTTCCTTTTATTACTATTTCTGAAAGAACTTTTACTTTTTGTTCCTTTTCCAATTCAGAAAGATACTTTTCTGATGCATCTTTATTCTGGACAAGAAGGATCGAATCCTGTTTACCAAACCCCATTGTCCATGCCTGTTCTGGTTGAACATTGAGCCGTTCACCGAGAAGATTATTTTTTATTTCAAATGTTGCACGCGATGTGAGAGTTTTATTTTTATCATTATTAAATTGGTAGTAAATATGCGCTGTATCAAAAAAAATCATTCCTGGAATGCTAAAAGTTTGATCAGGTTTCACAGGGGCAGTTAAAAATTGTTTATTCTTATTCTTAAGTTCAAGAATTCCTGTCACTTCAGTATTTGCAAGGCTGGTCTTTGAAAGGCCATAAATTTTCCCTTCAATAGCAAGGTAATTATCAGGTTGATTCTTAATTACCGGGAAATTTCCACTAATTACATCTTCCCATTTGAATCTTCTCCATCCATTCGTCATCATAACAAGATCAAGATGTTGTACAACTGAATCAGCTTCGCTTGAAAAATAATAGCCCGGATCATGAACATATCCTTTAATATCACTCGTAAGTAGCACGTGCGAGAAAATATTATCAGAGTTCAAAGAGGTGGGATTTAGCTCAGCATCAGTTACAGCGATAGAAAGATTGCAGCGTAAAGTATCAGGAACATCAACCTGGATCACATTCTTTTTCCTTTTATTCAAATTAAGGTTAGCCCCGTTCAGATCTGTAATGAAATAGTAGTCCTGTTGATTGGCAAATACGATCCTTTCAGCTATCGGGTGCTGGTAAGCATCGAATAAAGTGACCTGGATTATGCCGGCCGGAACCTCACCAATAGGAATTGATCCTGTAAGTGCGGGACCCTTTGCGAGATTTCCTCTTGCTCTAAACAAAAGTTGCTGCTGGGCCTGTGCCACAATGTATACGTGGTCGTACTGTGGTAATGAATCCAAAGAACGTTGAACTGAGAAATCAATCTTATTTCCCGAATTGTTTACCTCAATCACAACTCCTGATTTTTTTGCTGTGGGTAACAAAGATTCGTGCATAAACCCATGTTCATCTTTCCAGATCGCTTTAAACGGCTCCGGGGAAGTTGGTTTGAAAAGAAATACTCCCATGCCATCATGAAGAGGTTTAAAGCTTACGATCTTTTTACCTTTTACATCGACCACATCTCCGGCAATATTTACAGGCAGGCCTCTTGCATCCGTTGCTTTAAATGCTACCCGGGATTGCAAGCCCAGGACCAGGTCTCCACCTTCAGGAAAGAATTGCAAATAATATTGTTCAGTACCAGCAGCCTTTTTAATTGCTGCCAACTTCTTTGAAAGGATAGATATTGTTTTAACGAATACGAAAGAAGTATCAAAATTCAACATCCACCTGGTGTATGCACGGACATAAACTGACCGGCCGCGAATATCCGCAGGTATGTCAAATGCTGCTGCGGCACTGGATTCCAGTAATGGCGCTGTTTTGCGTTCGATTACTTTCCCTTTCTCATCTATAAGTTCAGCATACAATGTTTTGCTGATGAGAGAAAGATCATTCCCTGCAAATAGATATGCCTTAAACCAGATAGTTTCGCCCGGGTAGTAAAGCTGTCGATCAAATTGCAAATACAACTTCTCCTGGGGATATTCTTTATCGAGCTTATTTAAAATTGAATCAAAACGCTGGGCGAATGATATACCTGAAAAAAAGATTAGAATGAGGCTAAGGATAGCTGGTAAACGAAAGTTGCATTTCATATTATAGTCAAAGAAACAATTTTTTTTTGTTTTTATTTTATTTGACGTTACTTCTGCTTTAATCCATTGGTAGCAAGAGGAACTGGTTTCTTCATTGTTTCACTCCCAATTTCACTGGTATTCCAACCGTCTTTAATATCCCGGTTAATATTGTTGTCCAAATAAAATTAAAAAAATTGCCATGATGAGCACGATTCATAGTAAATACAGGATGACGTGGTTCTTTACTTCCGGTTGGATTATTTTTCTTTATCACAAATGTATTTGCAATAAAGCTGGTAAGGCTTTTTTTCTTTAACCGCCCTTCATTATCTTCCTTTTTTTTGAGTGGTGTAATGTTGAGATTATTGTATAACAATAATACATCACCATTTGCAGAACTGTTGGTCCCAGTTACAGTTGCAGTTCCTTCTTTCATATGTCCACTTTTAAAAGTAAATAATGCTATTGGCTCTGTAATTGGATTTAAAACCTCTTTATCGAGGGAATCCATGTGCAGGAAGGCTGTAAAAACTCCCTGTTTATACCTGGACAAGTCAAATTGAATTTTTGCTTTCAAGGGTATAGTATGCATGAATGATACAGTGGCATAAACAGCAGTACTCTTGTTTATTTTAATTTTTGAAGACATATTGGTAACATTGCTTGCAATTGCGTCAATATTATCGAAATATGCAAATCCACTTTTGTTAATCTTAGGTTCAAATTCTTCATAGGTAAGGTTTATATGCTTAAGGTTTATTTTTGCAATAGAGACCGGCATGAGTATTTTCATAAGTAATTGATCGGGGAAATTTGCCGTATCGATTGTAGGAGGGGAGGGCAGCGTATTGTCCAGGTAGACTAAAAATGATCCTCTATCAATATACGCGCGTTCTGCAATGAACTTATCTCTATGCATCAGCGCCCACCAATTGGTACCAGACAAAACAACTTTAGGAAAATCCGCAGAAAACATCGCTTTCTTATAGCGTATCATTTTCTGAAAATGCTGTTTACCTCCATGTGGTTTAAGCGTTACCCCTGAGGCAGTCATAGTATGCTTTTCACCTGATATTAAAATGCTCTCAATTTTAAAGTCATATAAACTGTCAGGGGTAAGCAATGCATAATCTTTACAAGACATATCTGCAATTTTTGCAAACAAAAATCTATTTTTATCATTCTGTGTGGATGAATCTATGAGTACATCTTTTATATAGATCGCTATATCTTTAAATTTTCTGGTAGTATTTCCATGAGTTTGGTCATGATCTATGAACACCCCATGTTCAATATTAATGGATCCTATTACGATCCTTTTCATTTGTTTCATCAAACGATGATATAAGGAAAGACTATCATTCTTTTCTCGAATTGATTCATTATAGGGTCTCAACCTATGAAATACCTCAATTACGGGTTCAGTCATATGAATTCCTTTTACATCTATCTTGTCTTTATGCAATAGATCTGCTACTCCAATTCCTTCAATGTGGATGCCGTGAACAGTGATCTTGAAAACATCATCCGGAACCTGTTTGAGTTGATCTAATGGTTCAAAGGAAGCGCTGTCTGGTGTAAGAGTTGCATCAACTACATCCAATGTAGAAGCTATAAGATCTGGGTTAATCCTGTCAATGGTTAACCTGTACAATCCATTAGAACCATCTTTAACCAATTGCTGCAATTTAGCAATGATGGCTGGTCGTAGATCTAATGGCGAGGCCGCTTTTGCTTCATTTGACTTATAATCTGGTGCTTTGAGGTAGACAAACCTGAGATATATATAACCCAGGGAAAGAAAAACAAGTATGACGACAAGTATTTTCGCTAATTTCTTCATTCGCTTATCAAAATCAAATATTGAACCAATACTCGCTTGGACCATGATTAAAGGATTAAATCTGGTAAATCAACGTCTACCTGGCCAATTTAGGCATTTCCACTTTGAAAAAGTATGTTCTATATTAGAGTTATTATTAAACCCCCAAAAAAATTGTATGAACACAAAGAAATTCTTTCTCGGAGGATTTATCGCCAGTGTCCTTTATTTTTACTTGGATGGTTGGCGTATGGTAAATTATTAGTAGATTTTTTGCATACTAATACTCTTAACTCTTCAGTTGTGATCAAGCCTGATGCTGACATTATCTTCTGGGCTCTAATTGTTGGTAATATTTTTATGGGTTTTCTCCTTTCGTATGTATTTGTACGTGCAAATGTTTCATCAACCGGCGCTGGAATTATAACCGGGGCTATATTGGGATTTTTGATTGCTGGCTCTTATGACCTTATTGAATATTCAACTACCAATGTAATTAACCTGAAATTCGTATTTGTTGATACCGCCGCAACTGTAATAATGTTTGCTCTAACAGGAGCTGTAGTAGGAACTATAACCCGAACAAAGCCAACTTCAAGCACATAAGCTGTCCTTCTGACAACTTAAAGTCCTAAATTAGCGGCACAATTAATACTCGTGCATAAATATTTCTATGTCCTGTTTTTTATTTTAACTACAAGTGAAGCTTTTTCACAACAGGAAGCAGGGAAGTTCTCAACATCTATGAAGGCAGAGATGATGGCAAAAGTGAAGGAGGCGGTTCAGCATGCATGGCAAAGCTATAAACTATATGCCTGGGGAGCTGATGATCTTAAGCCTTTAACAAAAGAACCTAAGATATGGTATAAATCTTCCCTGTTAATGACACCAGTAGATGCGTTTGACACATTTATCATCCTGGGCTTAAAGACAGAATCGAAAGAGGCTAAAGATATCATTCTATCAAAACTCGATTTTAATATCGACCAGGACGTGCAGGTATTTGAGATCACCATCCGCTTGCTTGCTGGATTACTGACTGCTTATGAAAATGATGGGGATCAGAAGTTTTTAACCCTGGCAAAAGATCTGGCAGACAGGCTTATGCCGGCATTTAACTCTTCCACCGGAATGCCTTATAGGTATGTAAACCTGGTTACTGGTAAAACCAGGGATGGTAATAATAATCCCGCTGAAATTGGCACTTTGATGATGGAATTTGGAACGCTTTCAAAGCTAACAGGAGACACTAAGTATTATAATGCGGCTAAGAAAGGAATGATGGCTGTATATAACAAAAGAAGCGAGATTGGATTGGTAGGAGAGGTGATCGATATTAACTCAGGCAAATGGCTGAGAACTGAAAGTCACATCAGCGGATATATAGATTCTTATTATGAATACCTGTTTAAATCCTGGAAATTGTTTGGCGATAAAGATTTTAAAACAGCCTGGGATCTTTCTTATAAGGCCATTAAAAAATACCTCGTTAGATATACTCCTAATGGAGCATTTTGCACTCATGTAGAGATGAATACCGGAAAAGAAACTTCCTCATTATACGGGGCTCTTGATGCCTTCATTGCTGGTTTGATCGGCTATTCCGGCGATTTAAAGACAGCTCGTGAAATGCAGAAAGCTAATTATTTTATGTGGACAAAGTACAATATGGAACCTGAAGAATTTGATTTCAGGACTGGTAAAGTGAGTGATAATTCTTATTCCCTTCGACCTGAAAACCTTGAAAGCTGCTTTTACCTGTATCGCCTGACTAAAGAAGATCGTTATTTATTTGAAGGCAAAAG
>JADGPY010000291.1 GCA_017882205.1 Chitinophagaceae bacterium | reverse complement strand
GAATATAAGTATACCCAACAAGTGCAATTCCCAAAACACCGCCTCCTTTTTGCACCAGGTTCACATATTGATGTCCATCTTTATCCAGCGTATCTGAAACAATAAGCTGTTCATAGTTATCACCAAATCTGTTTTTTAATTTTTCAATACACGCCTTAATTCTATCATTATTTATAAATTGATCAATATCAACCGGGTTGTTTGTTTGTGTATCCTGAGCTGTTGGCATGGGGCATTTGGGTTGGTACTATTAAATATAAGATAATTAAGCTAATTTAGATCTACTCTAATTTTACAAAATGAGTGATATTGAAAAAAGGATAAAGGAATTATCTTTTAAGATCCATTCCCTCCAATTCAGGCAACGCGATATGGATAATGCGATAGGCATTTTGCAAAATGAATTAGAGGAATTAAAACTATCCGCATCTACTGATCCACCTATACCCGGAGAAGAAGAAATTTCCAATGTATCAGCTTCAATTATCGAACAGCCTAAAGTAGCTAGTGAACTACCCAAAAATATTAAGTCTCAAAATATACTCCGGCAACCTCAAAAACCTTCCCATTCCAGTCAGAAACTAGAAGATTTTATTGGCACTAATCTTATAAGCAAGGTCGGAATTGTTATTACCATTATAGGAATTTTTATTGGAGCAAAATACGCCATTGATAAAAATCTGATCAGTCCTGCCTTCCGAATAGTTTTAGGTTATTTAGCCGGAGCAGGGTTGATAATATCAGCATACCTGCTAAAAAGAAAATATGAAAACTTCAGTGCTGTATTAATGGGAGGGGGATTGGCGGTCCTATATTTTATAACTTATATATCTTACAATTTTTACCAATTGCTTCCACAAACAGTAAGTTTTTTGGTAATGGTAGCAATAACTGCTGGTACAGTTTTGATAGCATTATGGTACAACCAGATAATCATAGCAATACTTGGCCAGGTAGCCGCATATGCAATACCATTTTTATTAAGTAATGGATCCGGGAATGTACTGGTGCTTTTCAGTTATATTTCTATTATAAACATTGGATTGCTGTTCCTGTCATTTAAAAAAGACTGGAAGATCTTATATCGTATTGCGTTTGTTTTAACCTGGCTCATATATGGCTCGTGGCTATCGCAACTGCAGCCTGAATCTAAACACGCCTCTGCAGGACTGGTTTTTCTGTATATAAACTTTTTTACTTTTTATTTTACTTTTCTCTCTTACAAAGTGGCAAAAAGGGAATTATATGATCTCAGGGAAATAGCCATTTTATTATTGAATTCATTGATATTTTTCTTTGCTGGCATGCATCTTATAAGGGTCACGTTCAACAACTTTCATCTACTAACCTATTTTACGCTCACCAATGCGTTTATTCATTTTTCTATTGGTTATATAATACATCGGTTAAAATTGGCAGATAAATCGGTGCATCAATTTATAACTGGTTTGGGGTTAGTATTTATTACTATTACCATTCCGGTAGAATTAAAGGGAAGTTGGATTACACTATTATGGGCGTTTGAAGCAACTATACTTTTCTGGGTTGCATTAAATAATAATCGCCGGTTATATTTTCAGCTCACCCTTCCTTTAATTGTAATTGCCGCCCTGAGCCTGATCGAGGATTGGGCAATTGCCTTCACCCCTTTAAATGATAATTACATCCGGGAAAGAAGCCTCAATCTACCCTTTTGGAATCAACTATTCTGGTTCTCTTTGATAGTCAGTGCATGTTTTGGATACATTAGCCTGTTGGCGTATAGAGCTAAGATGGATGGATATATAAAATCTTTTTTTAAAACAATTATGCCGATACTATTTGTGGTATCTCTATACATAACAATCTTTAATGAGATCGGTTTTGCCTGGGATCAAATAAAATTAAATACTGCTGCTGAAACCATTGATAACGGGATATACCTGAAAGGAATTAGCCAACTGGTTTTTTCAATTTTATATGTTGCCTTATTTGTTCAATTAAATATTCAATACATCAAAAGTAAGCCAGCATCGGATCTTTTATTAGTTGCTGGCATTATTTGTCTGCTTGCTTTTTTATTACCCGGATTGACAGATCTTGGAGAGCTAAGGGGCAATTATTTAACGATGCAAGACAAGGGTCTTTCTCCTTCAACCTGGCTTTTAGGGGTACGTTATATTTGCTTCTTCTCCCTGGCCATACTTTGTTGGAGTTGCAGGAAGACAATTCAAAAGATTTCAAATGAATTACTTGCCGTGAAGTTATTTTCATTGCTGTTTAATCTTGCCTTACTTTCTATTATTTGTAATGAGTATATACACTGGATGCAATTATCCGGATATGAAGGCCAGTATGAATTAGGCCTGAGTATTATTTGTGGATTATATGCGTTGGTACTCATCTTTTACGGTATCAAATCTGCCACAAAACATTTGAGGATTGCCGCCATCGTTTTATTTGGTTTTACACTTCTTAAATTATTCTTTTATGATCTTGCATCACTATCGACAGTTTCAAAAACGATTGTTCTGGTGATATTGGGCATACTACTTTTGATTATTTCGTTTTTATATAATAAGTACAAAGCGGTTATACTTGGTGATGATGATAATGCGAATAGTCGGTAAAGAAGGAATAAAGCTTATTTAAATTTTTAAATAATTCTTCATTGTCTTTACATAATTATCAAATGCTTTTTTACCCTTTACCGTGACCACTAAGGATGTCAATGGATAATTATTTTTATACCCTTTCAATACTTTTACATATCCTGCTTCCTGCAATTTTGAAATCTGGAAACTAAGATTGCCAGCTGAAGTTTTCGTTTCTTCTTTTATATAATTGAACTCAGCTTGCTTAACTCCGATTAATATGGAAATAATAGCTAATCTTATCTGGGAATGCAATACTGGATCCAGGTCATTATACATGTTCAGCGCTTTTCTCTTCTCAATAAAAATCCAGGTATTAAATACCCCACTACTACTGCAAAAGTTGTAAGCAACAATTGGTTCTCATAACTCAAAAATATTGAGATTACTGATGCAAGTAAAAAAATGACACCGCCAAAAATGAGTGATTTATAATTTAATACCGCCCCTGTTACAAATAATAAAATAAAAGTGTTTGCGAGTATATAAGGCAATGGAGAGATCTGCTGCCTGACGCACAAAAACGCAAGAACAAAATAAACGGTGCCTGCGCTAATAGATAGCCACATTAAAAAATGGTCGGTATATGTTGTAATTGGTTGTGAACCCCTCCTGGTGGCATGATAAATAATAGTAACGATTGTTCCGCTAATCATCAGGATAGGCCAGGGCAGCCATGGTTTATCAAAGCTGGACATCGTAAGTAATAAATATTCTGAAGCAGATGCCAAAGCAACCAGGAAGCCCCAAAAAATGATATCAAAGCTTTTATTTTGAAGCCCCTGCCTGGTACGGGAAATATACTCTTCAATCAAGTCTATATTTTCTTTCGGAGAAAGTGGTATGTCTTGCAGTTCCATAGTTTAAAATTTAATTATTTTCAAATATACAAATTAGTTTGTAATACAAACTATATTTATATTTATTTATTTTCAGGGATCAGTTGTTGCGCTATTTTCTTATCAAGGTTAAGGATTCAGACTGACCACTCCTATTCATGTCAAAAATTAAACTATCCTTTGTTAACTTAGTAATTTTCACCATTATTTCCTGCTGATTAGAGGGCGTTGTGAATAACATATCATTTTCTACTTTATATTTTCCTGATTCTTTAGTTCCCGAATACTCATAAGTATAATCGCCTTTATCATTAAAAGTGAAATAGGTGCGATGAACATTTCGACCTGATGGCTTCCCATCTATAAGCCATTCTGCTCCGTTCCAATTACCAATAATGAGCTTATTGTTTTCGGAATTATTACAAGATAACAGCAATAGCAAAAAAGGTATTACTTTACGGTTGAAATTTAATCTAAACATTAGTATTTACTTTTAGCTAAGAAAGAACAATAAAACCACAACGATGAAAAGAATTTTGCTTTTTATTTTACTTGCTCCGGCCCTGCTTAAGGCACAGGATATGGAATCGGACTGGCTCAAAACGCATTACATCAAAAAGGAAGTACTTATTCCTATGCGGGATGGGGTAAAATTATTTACCTCTATCTATATTCCTAAAGATAATACGGAAAAGCATCCATTCTTATTAACCAGGACACCTTATTCCTGTGCCCCTTATGGCGAGGATAAAATGCGTAACCTGCCTTCTAATCATTATAAAGAATACTACAAAGGGAATTACATCATGGTAACCCAGGATGTAAGGGGCAGGTGGATGAGTGAGGGAACTTTCGTTGATGTGCGTCCTTACGTTCCTAATAAAAAGTCAAAGACAGATACTGATGAATCTTCAGATACGTATGATGCGGTTGACTGGTTAGTAAAAAATATTGATAACAACAATGGTAATGTGGGGATATTCGGTATTTCCTATCCGGGATTTTATGCAACAATGGGAGCATTATCCAATCATCCGGCGGTAAAGGCTGTTAGCCCTCAGGCACCCGTTACCGATTGGTTTATGGGTGATGATTTTCACCACAACGGCGCTTTCATGGCTATGGATGGATTTG
>JADGPY010000290.1 GCA_017882205.1 Chitinophagaceae bacterium | reverse complement strand
TTAAATCCGTGGAATATCGATGCACTTTCAGAAATTGAACAGGAAACAGGTAAACGAATTTTCAATATACTACAGCTACGGCTTCATCCTGTTATCAAAAAATTGAAACTTGATATTGAGAATGGTCAGCCGGATAGAATTCACGATATTGATTTAACTTATATTACCAGTCGTGGTAAGTGGTACGATATTTCATGGAAGGGTAATATTCAGAAATCGGGTGGTATCGCAACCAACCTTGGTCTTGAAAGAGCTCGTGTTCGATGGTTTTTAAGCATTGATACGAATGATTTGCCTCAAAACATTAAAGAAAAAGGGCAAAAAACATATAGATCAATACAAATTGATAATCATGAATTGGAATTCAGTGAGGGATTTACAGAGCTTCATAATTTAAGCTATGTAGGGATATTAAATGGTAGTGGATTCAGAATTCAGGAGGCCCGCAAGTCTATAGAAACTGTATATGTAATAAGAAATGCAACTCCAACTGGATTAAAGGGGAATTATCATCCTTTTTGTTAAGGATTAAAAGTTCCTCTTTAATTGATTGACAAAAGCTAGGCAAATAGTATGATAATAAAATACCTTACAAATACTTAAAAACTTCGCTTTAATGGTTAACTTTCATATTTAAGGTCTCATATGAAGAAAGAAGAGGATACTAAGAACGAAGATAGACATTTGCAAAATTGTATTTTTTTATCTTAAACCGTTCTTCAACAAGTATAATATAAACATTAATAGTTTTTTTTCTTGAATTGTGAACTCAGGCTGATAATTATTACTGAATTTTTAGCTTTTACGAATTGTATTTTGAAAAAATTAAAGAAAAATATTAAATACTTAAATTTGATATGAAAGTACTTATACTTGCAGGAGGACTTGGGTCTCGATTATCAGAAGAAACAACTCTTAAACCAAAACCAATGGTTGAAATTGGTGGAAAACCAATTCTTTGGCACATTATGAAAATATACTCTTTATTTGGTTTTAATGAGTTTATTATTCTTTGCGGATACAAAGGATACCTGATCAAAGAATATTTTGCAAACTATTTTCTGCACATGGCGGATATGACTATTGACATGACGTCAAATACAATAACTCATCATAATAATCAGGCAGAACCATGGAAAGTAACACTGATTGACACTGGTTTAGATACGATGACTGGGGGCAGAATTAAAAAGGTTCAAAAATATGTTGGTAATGAGCCATTTATGCTAACGTATGGTGATGGAGTATCCGATGTAAACATAAACGACTTGATTTTATATCATGAGAGCCATGGTAAAGCAATTACCATGACATCAGTTCAACCTGAAGGTAGGTATGGTTCATTGATTGTTAACGACGAACAAAAAGTACTTTCGTTTCAAGAAAAGCCTCAGGGAAATGGAGCATGGATTAATGCCGGTTTTTTTGTTTGCCAACCAGACGTATTTGATTATATTCCTGATGGAGATAAAATAATATTCGAACGTGAACCTCTTGAAAGTTTGGCAAGAGATGGCCAGCTATATACTTATAAACATGATGGATTTTGGAAGCCAATGGACACTCAAAGAGATAAAAGCCAACTGGAAGAGTTAATTGAAAAAAATAAGGCGCCATGGATAAAGTGGTAAAAAAAACTCTGTTTGATGATTTCTATAATGGACGGAGGGTTTTAATTACAGGTCATACCGGATTTAAAGGATCCTGGTTATCAATATTGCTTAGCTGGCTTGGTGCTGAAGTACATGGGTATGCATTGAAACCAAATACTATCCCAAATTTATATGAACTGGCAAACGTTGACCAACTAGTATCTTCGACTATCGGAGATATCCGGAATTATGAATTATTGCTAAAAACTATTTACCGGGTCCAACCAGAGGTTATAATTCATATGGCAGCTCAGCCTCTAGTAAGGGAATCCTATAAAAATCCACTTGAAACCTATGAGATAAATGTAATGGGTACTGTAAATCTGCTGGAAGCCGTGAGACATGTTGGAGGTATCAGAGCTGTATTGAATGTTACTACTGATAAATGCTATGAAAATAAAGAATGGTATTGGGGATACCGTGAAGATGAACCTATGGGAGGGTATGATCCTTATTCGAACAGCAAAGGTTGCTCAGAACTGGTAACATCTTCTTTTAGAAGTTCTTTCTTTAATCCCAAAGAGTATCAAATTCATGGTGTTGCCTTGGCCTCCGCCCGTGCTGGAAATGTGATTGGGGGTGGTGACTGGGCTGAAGACCGGCTAATTCCTGATTTTATCCGTGCAATAATGCAAGGTGAGAAATTGATAATTCGAAGCCCTTATGCGATTCGCCCCTGGCAACATGTTTTGGAACCATTAACAGGATACCTGGCCTTATGCGAAAAGCTCTATACCAGAGGACCAGCATTTGCAGAAGGCTGGAATTTTGGACCCGATGATAATGATGCTAAGAATGTTGAATGGGTAACAAAGACTATCTGTGATATTTGGGGTGATGGGGCTTCGTATAGAATTGATAATGAGATAAAACTACATGAGGCAACTTATCTGAAGCTTGATTGTTCAAAAGCAAAAACATTATTAGGTTGGTATCCCCGATGGAATATAGAAACGGCAATAAAATCAATTGTAGATTGGAATAAAGCTTTCCTTAAGAATGCTGATATGAGACAAGTAAGTATCGGGCAGATTGAAAAATATTACTTACAGGAATAATGCGTCATAACTGAAGAAATTTTCATAAATGGGAAACTACAAGGAAATCAGAAAGGAAATAATTCAAAAAACAATTGAATATTATCAGGCCAGGTTTGCTACTTCAGAATTCATTCCGGGAAAATCAAAAGTTAACTATGCCGGTAGAGTATTCGATAGTCAGGAACTGGTAAATGCAGTAGAAGCTTCTCTCGATTTTTGGCTTACTGAAGGCCGATACTCCGAGCAGTTCTCTGAAAAGATAGCTGAATTTTTAGGTGTTGAACACGTACTACTCACTAACTCAGGATCTTCCGCCAATCTGTTGGCATTTTCTGCCCTGACATCAGAAAAACTTGGAGATAAGCGTTTGAAACCAGGCGATGAAGTCATTTCTGTCGCAGCAGGTTTCCCTGCAACAGTTACACCTATTATTCAATATGGACTGGTACCTGTGTTTGTAGATGTGGAAATTCCTACCTACAATATTGATATCGGCATGATGCGCAAAGCTGTTACAACAAAAACACGATGTATCTTTATTGCGCATACTTTGGGAAATCCATTTAATATTGACGCAGTGCTGCAATTGGCAAAAGAACTTGACCTTTGGGTTATTGAAGACAATTGCGATGCATTTGGAAGTGAATATAAAGGAAAGAAAACCGGTACTTTTGGTCATATTTCAACAATCTCTTTTTATCCGGCCCATCATATAACTACCGGAGAAGGCGGAGCAATTTGTACAAACGATTCACAATTAGCAGGAATTGTTCGTGCATTCCGTGACTGGGGTCGTGATTGCTATTGTGCAGGTGGAGAAAACAACACTTGTGGCAAAAGGTTTTCGCAACAATTTGGCAACCTTCCGGTTGGCTATGATCATAAATACATATATTCTGAG
>JADGPY010000039.1 GCA_017882205.1 Chitinophagaceae bacterium | reverse complement strand
TACTCCATACACTCTTCAAGAGACATCATGATCTTTGGAGCAGCCCGTGAAGCGTCATCACTACCACTTGCGCGATGGTTGGTAAGCTTCTTAGGTTCAGTTGCATTTACTACAAGATCTCCTGGTTTAATATGTTCAGCTATTATCTGGCCGGTGTAAACTTCTTCACTTGGATCGATAAAAAATCTACCCCTATCCTGGAGTTTATCTATTGAGTAGCCAGTGGTTCTTTCCTGGTTCTTTGAAATTAAAACTCCATTACTACGACCTGGAATATTACCTTTCCATGGCTTGTATTCCACAAAACGATGAGCCATTACAGCTTCACCCGCGGTTTGGGTAAGCATAGTAGATCTAAGTCCGATCAAACCCCTTGATGGGATCTCGAATTCCAGGTGCTGCATCTCTCCTTTAGTCTCCATGACCAGCATTTCACCTTTACGTTGGGTAACAAGGTCGATAACCTTTCCACTATATTCTGCAGGTACATCAACGACCAGGTTCTCATATGGTTCACATTTTTTACCATTGATCTCCTTGGTAATAACCTGGGGCTGTCCAATAGTTAATTCAAAACCCTCGCGACGCATAGTTTCTACCAGGATACTTAAATGTAATATCCCTCTTCCGTACACCATAAAGCTGTCGGCGCTATCCGTTTCAGAAAGCCTGAGAGCAAGATTTTTTTCAAGCTCTTTTTCAAGCCTGTCCTTCAAATGTCTTGATGTGACAAATTTTCCATCTTTTCCAAAAAATGGTGAGTTATTAATGCTGAACTGCATGTTCATAGTTGGTTCATCAACACTTGTTACAGGCAATGCTTCAGGTTCCTCAAAATCAGCGATCGTTTCACCGATGTTGAAACCATCAATACCTACCACAGCGCAAATATCACCAGCACTTACTTCAGTGACTTTCTTTTTGCCAAGACCTTCAAAAATATAGAGTTCTTTTACCCTGCTCTTTACAACTTTACCATCCAACTTCATTAATGAGATTGGCTGGTTATCTTTTATAACTCCTCTTGCTATTCTGCCCACCGCTATTCTTCCTAAAAATGAAGAATAATCCAGGGAAGTAATTTGAAGTTGAAGATTTCCATCAGTCACTTTTGGTGGCGGAACTTTTTCAATAATAGTATCCAGTAAAGGAAATATATTGTCAGTTTCTGTAAGAGAAGTATTCATCCAGCCATGTTTGCTGGAGCCATAAATAGTAGGGAAGTCAAGCTGCTCTTCAGTGGCATCCAGGTTGAAGAATAATTCGAAAATAGCATCATGAACTTCATCAGGGCGGCAGTTTGGCTTATCAACTTTATTGATAACAACAATAGGATGAAGGTTCAGTTGTAATGCTTTTTGTAACACAAAGCGTGTTTGGGGCATAGGTCCTTCAAAAGCATCAACCAATAAAAGAACTCCATCAGCCATTTTCAAAACACGTTCAACTTCACCGCCAAAATCGGCGTGACCAGGGGTATCAATTACATTTATTTTTACTCCTTTGTACATTACAGAGACATTCTTACTGAAAATGGTAATACCACGTTCTCTTTCCAGATCGTTGCTATCCATAATTAGTTCACCAGTTTCCTGGTTATCTCTAAAGATATTCGTACTATGTAAAATCTTATCAACCAAGGTAGTTTTCCCGTGATCTACGTGAGCAATGATCGCTATATTTCTAATTTCCATATATAATATTTATTTCCTGCCGGTAATATCCTAACTGATTTTTATCATTTTGGAGTGCAAAGGTACGATAATTCGCCCGGAGGGCAAGGCGAAGAGGGAATCTTAACAGTTAAATTATGTGAAGCATTATCTTAGAGAAAAAACATTTCACAATTGTTTCCCCGTGTAACTCCGTGTCGCTGTGTCTCCGTGGTTCAACCCTTCTTTGTAGCTTTAAACCCTAAATTGATAATATGAAAATTTTATTGCTCTTCGCATGTATTTTCTTTGGAGGCTATGCTATAGCCCAGGATACCCTAATAAAACCGGACCTGGTCACAGGTGAAAAATTTCTTGGCCTTGCCTTCACCCAACCGGAAATGGACTCCATGTATGATAATGTGAAAGGCACCGTAAAAGAAATTAATAAAATGCATAGTTATCATCTTGGAAATGAAGTTCCGATGAGCCTTTGGCAAAGCCCAATCTTACCTGGGATGAAGTTCAAAAAAGAACAGGCTCGTATTGCCTGGGATATTCCAGCAAATGTCAATCTTCCTAAAAATCGAAATGAACTTGCTTATTATTCAATATTGCAGCTTGCTTCCCTTATAAAGAATAAAAAGATTACTTCAGAATCCCTCACAAATTTTTTTCTTGAGCGATTAAAAAAATACGGAGATACGCTTCAATGTGTTATTTCCCTGACTCCGGAAATTGCAATGGAACAGGCGAGACAGGCGGATAAGGAAATCGCCATGGGAAAATATCGTGGTCCCTTACATGGTATTCCATATGGATTAAAAGACCTTTTCGCTGTAAGAGGTACAAAGACAACCTGGGGCGCGGCTCCTTACAAAGACCAGGTGGTGGATGCTGACGCCTATGTTTATACAAAATTGAAAGAGGCTGGTGCTGTACTCATTGCAAAGTTTTCTCTCGGAGCTCTTGCCATGGGTGATTATTGGTATGGTGGCAGAACAAAAAATCCATGGAACTTGAAGTTTGGCTCCAGTGGCTCTTCTGCAGGCTCTACTGCGGCAACAGTAGCCGGCCTCATTCCATTTGCCATTGGAACTGAAACGTTAGGATCTATTATTTCTCCCTCTTCAACCTGCGGTGCAACAGGCTTACGTCCAACCTTCGGATCAATAAGCAGGAGTGGTGCCATGACGTTAAGCTGGAGCCTTGATAAAGTTGGGCCACTCTGCAGAAGTGCTGAAGATGCCGCTGTCGTTTTTAATTATCTACATGGCACAGACGAAAAGGATGGCTCGGCAGTCAACATGCCTTTCAATTATACGGGGAAAGCAAATTTGTCGAAACTCAAAATAGGATATGCAAAGAATTATTTTAAAAAGGATACACTCGGAAATGAACAGGCTGTATTAAATAAATTTTCTGAATTAGGAGCGCATCTAATTCCGATTGATTTTCCCGACTCCGGGATTTACAATATCAATATCGTAAGCTTTATTATCGGAGCAGAGTGTGCAGCAGCCTTTGATGAATTTACGCGTTCTAACCTGGATGATATGATGACACGTCAAGGAAGAGGTGATTGGCCAAACCAATTTCGTTCATCACGATTTATTCCTGCAGTAGACTACATCAATGCTAACCGACATAGATACCTGCTGATGCAAAAAGTACGTGAATTAATGGATCAGTATGATGTGATCATCTGTCCAACTTTTGGTGGTCATCAACTTGCCATTACCAATCTGACAGGATATCCTGTGGTTTGCATGCCCACTGGGTTTAACAAACGTAATCTCCCAACAAGCATTACTCTTGTTGGCAAATTATACGATGAAGCAACTTTGCTGGCAGTAGCAAATGCATTCCAGCAGGCAACAGGCTGGAACAAGATGCATCCAATGTTTTTCCAATAAATTATTTTTCTTTAAATTGACCTCTATGAAAAGAATATATCCTGCCCTCGCGGCTATTTTATTGATTTCCAATGTTTGTTTTTCGCAAACGAAAACTATAACCGGATTTACGCCTTCATCCAGACAGGCACAGCTTCAATTAGAATTGAAGTTTGATGGTGGATTAAGCCGTGAAGACATTGGACAAAATATAAAACGATTGTCCTCCAAACCTCATAATGTTGGATCTACCGGCAGTAAAGAAAATGCTGAATACATATTGAGCCTCTATAAAAGCTGGGGTTGGGATGCAGCAATTGAAACCTTTCATGTTTTATTTCCAACTCCTAAAACGCGCCAGTTGGAAATGATCTCACCAACTACTTTCACTGCATTGCTCAAGGAGCCTGCATTTAAGGAGGATGCAACATCCGGACAAGCCGATCAGCTACCTACCTACAATGCATGGAGTGCAGATGGAGATGTAACTGCCGAACTGGTATTTGTAAATTATGGATTACCGGATGACTATGATAAGCTGGCAACCCTTGGAATTGATGTAAAGGGAAAGATCGTTATTGCTAAATATGGACGTAGCTGGCGGGGCATCAAGCCAAAGGTAGCACAAGAGCACGGAGCTATAGGTTGCATTATTTATTCAGATCCTTCCGATGACGGCTATACGCAGGGAGATGTATATCCCAAAGGAGCATTCAAAAATGAATACGGTGTGCAAAGGGGATCAGTAATGGATATGGTCATTTACCCTGGTGATCCTTTGACGCCAGGTGTTGGGGCAACTGAAGATGCGAAAAGACTTGATCGGTTAGCAGCGCCAAATCTTATTAAAATTCCCGTACTTCCAATAAGTTATCATGATGCAACTCCATTACTTCAAGCGCTTGATGGTCCTGTTGTGCCAGGTGATTGGCATGGTGGCCTGCCTTTTACATATCATGTGGGGCCAGGGAAAACAAAGGTCCATATAAAGCTTGCGTTCGATTGGAAGATTGTACCCTGCTATGACGTTATAGCGAAAATGAGAGGATCAAAATATCCTGATGAATGGGTAGTTCGCGGAAACCATCATGATGCATGGGTAAATGGAGCAAGTGATCCACTTAGTGGGCAGGCCGCGATGTTAGAAGAGGCAAGATCAATCGGCGCATTGGTTAAAAGTGGTTGGCATCCCCAGCGAACATTAGTTTATTGCTCATGGGATGGTGAGGAGCCTGGACTTTTGGGTTCTACAGAATGGGTGGAAACTCATGACAAAGAATTACAACAGAAAGCAGTAGTATATATAAATTCTGATGCTAGCGGCCGTGGATTTTTAGGTGCCGGAGGTTCACATGCACTAACAACACTGGTAAATGAAGTAGCAAAAGACGTAATAGATCCACAAACAAAAGTAACAGTCTTTGAAAGAAAGATAGCGCAGGCAGCAGTAAATGCTTCGACTGCAAAAGCGAAACAGGAAGCATTAGATAAAACTAAATTTGATCTTGGTGCACTTGGCTCTGGCTCTGACTTTTCATCATTCCTTCAACACGTTGGGGTTCCTTCAATTGATATCGGCTATGGTGGTGAGGATAATGGAGGAGAATACCATTCAATTTATGATTCCTACGATAATTATGTCCGTTTTAAAGATCCGGGATTCTATTATGGGGTTACATTATCCCAAACCACTGGACGCATCGCTTTGCGTATGGCAGATGCAGACGTTCTTCCATTTGATTTCAAAATATTGTACACTACCATAAACGGATATACGAAAGAATTATCTGACCTGCTTGATCAGATGAGAGAGAATACTGTTATTGAAAACAAGCTTATCAACTCTAATGATTACCGGCTTGCTGCCGATCCTACCAAGACATTCATTGTCCCTAAGCCAAAAGCAGAGGTTCCATTTCTTGATTTCTCACCTTTGCAAAACGCGCTGGCAAATTTGAAAAAGAGTACTGATTCGCTTTCGGTTGCGTGGAACAAGTCAATGTTGGCAGAAGACCATACTCAGATGAATTCACTCTTATTTCATGCCGAGCAACAATTATTAACAGAACAGGGATTACCCCGGAGGGGATGGTACAAACATTCCTTATATGCTCCAGGATTTTACACCGGATATGGTGTGAAAACCATGCCTGGGATACGCGAAGCCATAGAACAACGAAATTGGAAAGAAGCACAGGAACAGGTAGTTGTGGATGCTGCTGCAATAAATAAACTCGCAATTTATTTATTAACTGCCTCTTTATAACGCAAGTTTATAATTACAGGAAAGCGACAACGTTTTAAAGAGGGGTCAATAGTTAAAATAGAATTATCAGACAATCGAGTTGTTTATGGAAGATTATTTCCCGGTATTGATATTGGTATATATGATTTGTTATCTCACGCAAAAACTAAAATACCACCGTTTTTTTAATGAAATTTTAAGAGTAGATTTGTATCTAATCAATTTATATGGAAGAGATTTTTTTTATGGTGGAAGAAAGCCCTGAAGGAGGATTTACCGCCAAAGGCCTAGGAGTCTCTATTTTCACTCAAGCAGATACTCTAGAAGCCTTAAGAGAGTTGGTGAAAGATGCTGTTCATTGCCATTATGATGATAATATAAGAAGAATCATCCGCTTGCATATTGTTAGAGAAGAAGTTATAGCAGCATGAAAATCCCAAGGGATATTAGTGGCCAGGATATGGTCCGCTTCTTAAAGCCTTATGGTTACAAGATCACTCGTCAGTCAGGCAGTCATATTCGGCTTAGCACCGATCAAGAAGGTCAACATCACATTACAATCCCAAATCATGATCCTTTAAAGATTGGCACTCTGTCAGCTATCTTATCAGATATAGCCACCCACTTTAATAAATCTAAAGATCAAATAATACGGGAGCTTTTTGGTTGAATAATTAATCCTTTAATCTTGCCTAATTTTGAAAATAATTAAGAGAAATTTGCATCTCTATGTCATTTCAGCTTCAATCCTCTTATCAACCAGCCGGCGATCAACCGGAAGCTATTCGTGATCTAACCAATGGATTATTAAATGGCGAGCGTCATCAAACATTATTAGGAGTTACGGGCAGCGGCAAAACATTCACCATTGCCAATGTGATCCAGAATGTGCAGAAGCCCACTTTGGTGTTAACACATAATAAAACGCTGGTGGCTCAATTATATGGCGAGTTCAGACAGTTCTTCCCGGAAAATGCGGTAGGCTATTTTGTTTCCTACTATGATTATTATCAGCCGGAGGCATACATGCCGGTTAGTGATACTTATATTGAGAAAGATCTTAGCATTAATGAAGAGCTCGATAAGCTCCGCCTGCAGGCAACTTCACAATTATTAACAGGGAGAAGGGACATTATTGTTGTTGCGAGTGTTAGTTGCATTTATGGTATTGGAAACCCGAAAGATTTTGCTGAGGGAGTTGTTAGAATAGAAGCAGGCCAGGTTATTAGCAGGCAGGGATTTCTGCACTCCCTCGTAAATGGCTTGTATTCAAGAACACAAGGAGATTTTGCGAGGGGCACTTTCAGGGTGAAAGGGGATACTGTGGATATTAATCTTCCATACATGGATCATGGATACCGGATAACTTTTTTTGGGGACGAAATAGAAAGCATTGAAACATTAGAGTTAAGCACCGGTAAGAGAATCATGAAAGTTGATAATGCTGCAATATTCCCTGCGAATTTATACATTGCTCCAAAAGATAAACTTCAGGATATATTGGCGGAGATACAAGATGAGTGTGGTAGACAAACAAATTATTTTAAAAGCTCAGGGAAGTATATAGAAG
>JADGPY010000038.1 GCA_017882205.1 Chitinophagaceae bacterium | reverse complement strand
TTTGCTGCATCTCCAAAAAGTACTCCGGGAACATCAAATCCTTCCAGATGCTGATAGAATTTGTGAAAGGTCAGGATTTGTGTGCCTTCCGGGATATCATTAAATGAATATTCTTTCCCAATGGGCACATACACAAATTGTCCTTTGGTAAGTGTTTTGGTCTGATCATTTACACTTGCTGTTGCACTACCATCGACGATATAAAAAAATACCTGTGACAACTTTGTTTTTCCAGAGAGGTTACAATCATTGTTGGCTGTGATTAAGGTCTGGCAAAGCCTTGCACCCATCTGTTCATTAATGATCACATTCACTGTACAGTTTGTATAACCTGGTACATTGCTGTTGATATATCCATCCGGACTTATCACTGCATGATTATGTTTAACAACCGATCTCGTTAAAGCAGATATTTCCATTTTCCTTTTTTTAGTGTGAGTAACTCTTTAGCCTCACAAGAAAAGCATCAGATACTTTTATTGCGGCTGCAATATCCTTTTTTTCTACGTTTTCTAAAGGGTTATGACTAATTCCTTTAAAACACCTGACAAATAGCATGGCAACCGGAGCTACCTGGGATATGGCTACTGCATCATGACCTGCGCCACTGACCAATTCCATTACTTCATGTCCATTGCCTGCTATAGCTTCCTTAAGCAATTCATTTAGCTTTGTATCACAATGTACTGGCCTGGTTTCTTGTATAATATTCCATTCAAAACCAATGTTCCTTTTTCTGCAAATTTCTTCGCCCAGATCACTGAGATGAAGACTGTTTTCTGATAAGATCATTTCATCAATGCTCCTGAGATCTAAACTGCAAGTCACTCTTCCCGGGATCACATTGCTTGCTGAATTATGAATATCCAACTTACCAATTGTGGCCACAAATTTTTCCTGGTGATGAGAAAAGTTCTCAATCGCAATAATACATTCAGCAGCTGCACATAATGCATCGTAACGCATATTCATAGGAACGGTTCCCGCATGCCCAGCTATTCCTGAAAAAATAAGCTCGATTCTTTTTTGCGCTGCAATACCTGTAACAACTGCAACAGGGATATTTTTTTCATATAATATTGGGCCTTGTTCGATATGGATCTCAAAATATCCCATCCAGTTCTTAGCAGGGATAGCATCATTGACCAGCTTTTCTTTATTCCCACCCATGTTTTTAATTACCTGCTGCAGGGTTACTCCCGAAGCATCTGCTTTAACTAGTAATTCTTCATTGAATGTGCCTGTCAACACTTTACTTCCAAGATAAGTACTTTGAAACCTGACCCCCTCCTCATCACTGAATGCAACACACTCAATGTGAAAGGGGAGCTGTTCATTCTCTTTAATGAGATTTTGAAGAAGGTCTATTGCCACGATCACCCCAAGTGGTCCATCGAACTTACCTGCGTCTGATACAGAATCGAAATGTGAACCCAGGACAAATGTTTTTGCTGCTGGATTGCTGGATTTCAATCTTCCACGTACATTTCCAATATTATCCACTGATGTGGAAAGCCCGGCTTCTTCCATCCATGAAAATATTTTCCCCCTTGCTTCAATGAAAGCCTCGGTACCAAACCTGCGGGTGATGCAGGAAGGATCCTCACTGCAAGAAGCCAGTTCTTCGATCCTTTGCATGATGTTGTCAACTCTGTTTAATACATCCATTGTCGGTGTTATAATAATGTCACTCCTGCGGGGTTCTGTGTTTTAATTATTTTTCCTTTATTAAGTGCAAATGTACCATGATCAAATACTTTTTCTGCTGAAATAAATGTCTGTTCAACTATTCCATGCAATGTTTCCCCGATATAGGGTGAAATTTTATGTTTGTGTAAAATCATCTCTTTGTCAACTATAAAACTCTCCTTTTCATCCCATATTACAAGATCAGCATCATAGCCATTTGCTATGCTTCCCTTGTTGTTCTGATAACCTATTAGCTTAGAAGGATTGTTGCAAAGCCATTTAGCTATGTCACTGAGATTACAACTTCTTTGTTTTGCGGCAGTCCATAAGGTTGGTAATGCGAACTGCAGAGAGGCAATTCCTCCCCAGCTTTTTATAAAATCACCTGATTCAAGCAATTTCATTACCGGTGGGGCAGGAGAGTGGTCCGTAGCCACAAAATCGATCACTCCATCTTTCAATCCCTGCCAGAGTCTTTCATTATTCTCTTTCTCCCGGATAGGGGGAGCACACTTGAACTGCGTTTCTCCATCGCCGATAGATTCAGCATTGAAATATAAATAATGTTGACCTGTCTCAACAGTAAGTGGAAGGCCTTTTTCCTTTGCCTTTTGAATCTGTTCAATACTATCTGCAGAAGAAAGGTGAACAATGTGCACTCTACACTTATATTCTTCGCATAGCTTAATCATCAAGGCAATGGCATTTTCTTCCCACTGCCGGGGTCTCGATAATAAATATCTTTGATAAGACCGATCGCTTCCAGTTGATGGTACTTTGGCATTTTCTAACTCACAATGTACCAGCAATGGCAGTCCACTTGCTGCTATTATTGGCATTACCTTTCTAAGGTCTTGTTCTGAAATATTTGGAAACTCGTCAATCCCTGAATGGGTGAGAAAGGCCTTAAACCCCAGAACACCCATATTTATTAATGGTTGTATGTTGTTTTGATTACCCGGTATTACACCGCCCCAGAATCCACAATTTGTATGAAGCTGACCGTCAGTTGAAGCCAGTTTCTCTTCAAAGCCCTGAACAGAAGTAGTAACAGGTGAAGAATTCAATGGCATGTCAACCAGGGTTGTAATTCCTCCCGCTATGGCCGCAGTAGTTGCGGTATTAAAACCTTCCCAATCTGTTCGCCCAGGCTCATTGATGTGTACATGAGGATCTATAATCCCTGCCATCAGTACCTTATCGCCGACATTAATATATTCTATTTCCTGGCTATCCGGTTCAGTATCAGTGATGTCAATTATAATCCCATCCTTGATTATTACAATTGCATCTTTCACTCCGGAAGGCGTAATTGTTTGTTTACTATGAATTGCAAGTGTTGTCAATCTATTAATGATTTTTGAAATGAATCCTTAAAAATAGAAAACTAAATTTTAAATTGGGCGCTGACTTGAAATCAAAACTAAACCCTGAACTTTCGCATGATCAATATTCTCATATTTTCTGTACTTGGTTTTATCCTGGTAATGCTGGTTATCCTTACCTATTATTTTCGACATGTTGAAGAAACTGCAAAGGGTGAACAGGAACAAAGAGATGATAATAACGCGGAAATTTTTATTGATAAAATCTCCATATCCCAGGGTTACGTCTATACCGCAATTGTTCTATCAGTCATTGTACTGCTAATTTTTGTTTACCTCGCTGTTAAAGGTACACCCTGGGAAGCCCATATGATGGAATGGCTTAACCTAATAATAAGACTAATGCACATTACATTTGGGATTGCCTGGATAGGTGCATCTTTTTATTTTGTGTTCCTGGAAAATGCTTTAAACCGAACAGATAATGTACGCGATGAACTGGCAGGAAATCTCTGGGCCGTTCATGGAGGTGGATTTTATTATCTCGAAAAATATAAAGTTGCCCCACAAACCATTCCCAGGGAATTGCATTGGTTTAAATATGAATCGTATTTTACCTGGCTTACCGGTTTTTGCCTTTTGTTTGTTGTCTATTATTTTAATGCAAGTGGATTCCTGATAGATACTAATGTTTTAAAACTTTCTCCTTCGGAGGCGGTAAGTATTGGAATTGGCTCTTTTGTAATTGGATGGCTAATGTATGATCTCTTGTGCAAAACCCCCCTGATTAACAAACCGCTATGGTTTGCCATAGTCGGGTTTATCTTACTCACAGGATTTGCTTATTTCTATAGTCATGTTTTCAGTGGCCGCGCCGCATACATTCATTTTGGAGCAATGATAGGAACTATCATGGCAGCAAACGTTTTCTTTGTTATAATCCCTGCGCAGAAAGCAATGGTGAAAGCCGGCCGAAAGGGTATACCACCAGATCCAGGGCTTGGGAAAAAAGCAGGCTTACGATCATTGCATAACAACTATTTTACATTACCGGTATTGTTTGTAATGATCAGTAATCATTTCCCTACAACCTTTGGTTATAAAAATCCCTGGCTGATACTTATGATCATATCTGTGGGAACGGCTGGTGTTAAACATTATCTTAACCTCCGGGAAAAAGGACGTTATAATGTTTGGGTTATGCCGGTATCTGTGCTGGTATTGCTTGCTGCAGTATTTATCTCTGCTCCTCAAATGAACCCCAACGCATGCAACAAGATCAGTTTTGCTGAAGTAAATATAATTGTCCAGGCAAGGTGTATCGCATGTCATTCGAAACATCCTACAGATCCAAGTCTGAGTGCACCTCCGAATGGGATAGTGTATGATACACCGGAAAAGATTGCCTTTTTGAAAGATAAGATCATGCAACGGGTTGTAATTACCAAGACAATGCCGCAAAATAATAAAACCAATATGACGGATGATGAAAGAGATATTATACGGTGTTGGATACAGCAGGGCGCTGATGTAAAATGAATACAAATAATTAAAAAAGTTCTTCAGCTTCCCGGCAGTATTTTTGAAGCGTTTTGAATAATGAATCCATTGTTTCAATAGTCGTATTAAGATTGACTGGATTGATCCTAAACCAGGTCTTGCCTTTTAATTCTGTTGTCGCAAACCAATATTGCCCCGCCCTCTCAATGCGCTCGGCTACCTGGATATGAAGTAAGGAGAGTTGCTCATTACTTAATCCCTCAGCTTTGTACCGTATGCAGATAGCAGACATTTTTGGCTCAGTAGCTGATTCAAAATCAGTGCTATTGCAGGCCAGTTGGTGCAAATGCCTGGCCTGGTTAATATTTTTATCTACCCAGCTTCCCATCTGGTCCTTTCCATAATGCTGAAAACTCATCCATACTTTTAAACTACGAAAGCGTTTGCTTTGTTCGAATCCATGAACGTAAAACTGGTAGCGTTCATTTTTTTTCTGGTTCTGATCCATAAGATAAGGGTGCTGAATACCGAATGATCGTGTAAGTTGATCATGATCTTTTACCAGCACTGCTCCAACGTCAAGAGGTGCATAGAACCATTTATGCGGATCTATTGTTACCGAGTCGGCAAGATGCAAACCTTTGAGTAGTCCCTTATTTTCCAATGATAGTAGCATCCCGCCGCCATATGCTGCATCTACATGAAACCAGCATTCTTCACGATGGGCAATTACATGCAATGCTTCAAGGTCATCAACTGCGCCGAGGTTTGTGGTGCCTCCAAGGCCGACAATACATAATGGCCTGATCCCTTCCTTTTTATCTTTTTCTAAAGCTTCTTCTAATGCGTCTATCCTTACCTGGTAGTTTTCATCTGTTGGGATTGCACGAAGGCTATTTCTTCCGATGCCTATTGCATCCACTGCTTTGTCAATAGATACATGCCGCTCCTCTGAAGTATAGACTGCCCATTTATCCTGGACCCCCTCATATTGAATGGTATCCCCGCTTGTACAGTCTCGTGCTAATTTCAAACCTATAAAATTAGCCATCATCCCCCCACTTGTTAGATTACCTCCTGCCTTTGCATCAAAGCCAATCAAATCGTTCAGCCAACGAACTACCTGCAGTTCCATAGCAGTAGCTGATGGTCCTATAGTATATGCTCCAACATTTTGATTCAGCGCCGCAGCCAAAAAATCTCCAAGTATCCCAGCCGGGTTGGGCGATGGTGTAATCAACCCCATATAACCTGGATGGTTTACATGAGCACAGTATGGCACAAGCTTTTCTTCAAGGGTTTTCTGAATGGCACTAAGTGAAATAGGAGAGTTAGGAATGGGTTCATCAAATAAACTGTACATCATGGATGGCTCTACATCCGGGAATAAAGGTTTGTCCTTTAATTGCTCTAAATAATTAGCAATGTAATCAACCAGGCTATGCCCCGCTTCCCTGAATTCTTCATAATTCATAACGATAGAAATAAATATTCTTTAAAATGGTCTTGCTCTGATTGAGCATAGAGAAATACGGGAGATAGAAAGGAAATAATTATTGGAATTGATCTTATCATTCTCATAGCTGTAAATTTTTGATAAGGTACATATTTATTAATATTTAACCACAAAGAGGCC
>JADGPY010000289.1 GCA_017882205.1 Chitinophagaceae bacterium | reverse complement strand
CGTCAGCTAAATGCAGTTGCAGGATATTAAACTTATATATTACCATCTGATCTATAAGGCGTTTTACTTCATCTATGGTAAAAAAATGCCTGCTGACATCCAGCAATAATCCGCGCCATGAAAAACGTGGTTCATCCTTAATTTCAATGGCGGGAACTTTTCTATCATCATTTATCGGTATGAGTTGAAACAAACTTTGTACTCCATAGAACAAGCCTTGTGAAGTGGCAGCCTTAATACTTATTTCTTTATTAGAAACACTTAAGATGTACCCTTCCTTTACTGTGTTTATGTTGGCATCAAGTATTAAATTGATTGATCTTGCATTTGACTTTGTTCCGTTTTTACTTTTGATGTTCAGTTGCAATTTATTCAATGATTTTATAGTATTTGAAGTGTAATCAGCAAGAAACTTTAATTGCTGATCATTATAATAAATTGAAGTCTTATCGTTTAAGATAAAATTTCCCTTTTTCATTTCAACCATTTTTGGTTGAGGAATGATGTCAATGCTTTGCGCTGCCAGAAAAACATAAAGGCATAACAAAAACATTGTTGCTGAGATTCTTTTATAATTCATAAATAGAGTGATTAAAAAATATTGTTATTAAAAGTAAAAAATTCACCATTGTCTGTATTTATTTAATGTAGCAATTTAAATTATTATTTCTGCTTAAACACTATATAAGGACAGGCAACTGTTGTAAGATATACAGAGTTTTGTGCAGAACCTGCATTATAACATTCCCAGGGTGCACCAAATTCAGGGCCTTTTCTATAATCACCGGCACGCAAATCGTCAATATATTCTTTTGCAAGTTGTCTTGCAGCATTAATATCAACTTTGGCAATTGCATAACAGATCCATCCGGTAGGAGTACCCCAGTATGCTCCGTTTTGATATGAGTTTTTTACTGCTATGCTGCTCTCCCATGCCGTTGATTCACTAAAATCATCGCATGTCAGAACATGTCGAATATTACCCCTGCTTGCTAAAGATCCATTTTTGTAAGCACTTTTAAGAAAATGACATGTTTTTTCCATATTCTCCCCCTCCAATATGCCAAAATATACAGCTAATGAGGTACTCCACACATCCGCCTGTTTGCTTTTTCCAGTTGAAGCTAAAAGCATTCCCCGATTATCAGAAAAGACCCGGGGAATTTCTTTTTTAAGTCGGTTTGCAGTATTTCTATATCCCTCAGCTTTATCCTTACGGTTGATCATATCAAATAATTCAGCTAATTCCAGAGATGCCCTGTATTTGAGCAAAGATGGAAAGCAAAGATTCCCAGTAATATAAACGGCATCCCTAAAGCCAAAATCAACGCCCCTGAAATCATCGTTTGTGTAAACTAAAGCACCATCTTGCTGTGTTGGGGGTACTATGTAAGCCATTTCCAAACGATCAACCAATCTCACCCCATTTATTTCATCGAGTAAATATTTGTCAGAAGAGGTGTTTTTTATGTAAAGATAAGCCATGTGAATAAAAAAATATTGATCGCAATAAGGAGGAACCATTCCCCAGGTTTTTCCTCCCTGACTATTATAGTCGTAAGTTCCCGGATAAAAAATGGGTTTGCTATCATCAATTCTAATATGGTCTGCAATCGCTCCAAAAGGAATCATACTCCCTGCATTTGTTATCCATGTCTGGTCGCATTGCATTGATGCCGTCAGATCCAGCATGTGTTTTTGTTCTTCAATTGTAATAAACCCACATTCTAAAGACATTGCATAGTCACGGATCCAAAACGACGGATAACAGTTTCGTCCTCCCGGTCTGATAAGTATTCCTCCGGTTTTGTTACTTCCAAAATCAGGAGAAATTTTCTGATCAGGATAGATTCGCGAACTGTCCAGGACATCTTTTGTAAGTTCTTTTAAAAATTCTAAATCACTTTCAGATAGCAAGTTACTGGATTGAGCTTTAGTTTGGCCGCTAAATGTCATGACCAAAATTATATTAAGGAGAATTAAAACTTTCACATTTTGCATATTTCTCTTTTAATTGCTGATGAGGAAATTTAATTATTTGTTCAAATTATTCTGATTAACATAAATCTTTTTAATAAGATATATTACCATTCTGCCCGTAAAGTTACAAAGCCCATTGCCGGGACGGTAACTCCACTGCTTACTTCCATTTTGCCAGCTTCTTCTTCTCTGTCGCATAAAAATACAGATGCCGGTTTACGGGCAAACCATGTCAGCTTGGCCAATTCATCCTTATCAGAGAAAGACCGTAACCTTAATATCATAGATTTGCCATCAGCCATCGATTTGAGAAGATTAACAAAAACGCGATTATTGTCAATTGAAACAAAAGAATTTTCAATCGGATTTTTGTCGCAAAGAACATGCACTAAAGGTTGTGCCTGTTCCAGACCAAAGCGATTAGCGGTTACTGCATCATACTCATTATGCGGAAGCACCCTGTAACGGAATGTAACCGGACCATCTTGTGTCAATGGAGTATTGGTGTACCAGTGGTTGTTCATAACCCATGAATAAATAGTGGAGCTGGGTGATAATTTTGAAGGCCACACATCGCCCGCCCCATCCCAGCCGGCAGTATTGTTAGCTGTGATACTTCCGCTTTCAAACAAAGGTGCATCAAGCGAACACCAGGTAACACCCTGTTTATTGTTTGAAATATCCACCCAATGCTGAGTTACCATCCATGCACGATTGCCGGCCGGCCACTGATCTTCTTCCAACCGCATCACATTCCATGGAATATCCACATGGGTCTTACCTTCCGGAACATTGAAGCTATAGCCAAAATGGATACCATCTTTTGCCACAAGTGGCAGTTTATCAACCGTATTCGAAAATTCAACCCATGGTTGTCCGTTAATAAGACGTATCTTGCGAACTACCGAACGGCAACCCGTTGCCTGTGAGGAAACTTGTACCTCAATTACCAACGGACCAGATTCACTTAGAGAAATCACAATATTAGTATCAGGCTTTGCATTACCGGCGTTTTTACCGGGTTGCCAGATGAATGTATTAAGACCCTTATTGACTTTAGATTCTGCGAAGTTTTGTCCGGAAGCAGTTTCCTCCAACCGGACAATATTCCCTGATTTCTTATCAAGCTCAACCTGAAGTAATCCGTTCTCAATTATATTGTTTGAAAATTTGCATGTACCTGTCAGCGAGCATTTACCCGGGACAACACGATAGTGACGAGAGCCGAAAGCGGGAACGTCGGATGCGAGAAAAACCAATTCCCCTGTTGAAAGCCTTTGAGACAATACTTCTTTTCCATGATCATCAATCACGCGATCACCACGTTGGCTTTCTATCCAGGTAAGCGATACTAGTCCGCCATGATTCCATGAATGAGTATTTAACACTGCTACTCCTCCATTTGAGGGCCCTTCAACCGGTCCCAAAGCACCACTTGACCTGTCAGTTGCAGGCGCCAGGGCATTATCAAGTAGTGTCATACTGCGATCTTCTGCCTCACGAAAATAGCTTTGCTTAACTTTCCATACAGCATTAAAAAAGAAAGGATCCATGGAATTCTCAGAAGCAAATGTATGTTCAGAACCAAGTATTATATTTCTCCAGGCTTCATCAAAATCTTTACTCGGCGCAGGCTTGCCCGGATGCAGCATTGTCCATACCGTTTCTGCTTGCAATAGTCGCTCTTTGGCATTAGAATTCATCCTGGTTTCTTTAGCGGCAACACCCATATTGTCTGTCCAGTATTCCGTATAGTCTCCTTTTACTATCGGAAGTTGGTCACCATAGCGTTTTTCAAAAGTCTGCATGATTTCATGGGCACTTGCAATTACCAAATGCGGATATGCATAATCATTATTCCACGATTTTACTGCATCCGGTAAATCGGCATCCAACAATGCATTGTCCCACATTGCCCATGTCACAACATAAATATCATAAGGATGATGTGATAGTTCCAATGAAGGCAAAGTGCTGAACAAATGATTATCCAGAAAATTGGCACGAGGATTGTCGGTTTTAATAACTTTTGGAATCTTTGCAGTATCCTGCTGACCAAACCACGGACGACCTGTGGTCCTTCCTTTTTCAAGACCCACACCGTATGAACCAGGTTGTAAAAACAAAACTTTTGATTTTCCATCCTGGCCCACCCACCAGAAAGGTTTTTGATTAAGAGCATATGTCATTTTCTGGTTTCCACGGGTACCATTTGGCATCATCATTATATAACGGATACCTTCATGCGCCAATACCGGTACTATTCCCCAGGCCATGCCTGGTACATCCACCTGCACCATTACGTCTATCGGTTTGCCGGTTTGTTTTTCTATATCACGACTGTATTTAAACAATTGAAACATCTCCTCTTCGCTGCAAGTACTGGTGTTAACATGTACATAAGCTGCATCCAGACACAATTCACCTCGTTTAACAGCATCTATAAGATAGTTCTTTTGTCCATTGGCGGCAGTATGCATATATCTTTCCAGTGGCCACATCACCTCCGTATTCCACAGATAACCAGCACCTTCAGGGTAGTCTTTTGTTTTTTCTGCCAGTTTGATTCCTTGATCAATATTTCTTTTGTGAATGAACTCAACATTCTCCTGGGTATTGGAATAACCAATGTCTACATGTGAATGAGGATAAACATAAACTGTCCAATAACGCATTGCCGGCACACTAATGGTTTTACTCAATTTTTTTGCTCCCTGCTTCAATATCAGTTGAACCTCTGACGCCTGTTTTACGCCAATATCAGGAGGGAGTAAAACCACAACTGAATCCGCTCCTTTTATACCTGACTCTAATTGAATAGTTTCATGTATGTTATTAAAAATAATTTCCAATTTTGATGTCGCAAAGAGCTTGGCTCCTTTGAATCTAAGTATAACCTCACGTCCGGGTTTGCCATCAGGACGATGTCTGTAGAAAGGTTGAACTTTATATTCAATATTGTCAGGGAAGTTATTCGTTTGAGGAATTTCTGAATATACGCAGTTCGTCAGAATTATCAGAACTGCCACAAAGTATTGTTTCATAGTTTTTACTTTTTAAAAATT
>JADGPY010000037.1 GCA_017882205.1 Chitinophagaceae bacterium | reverse complement strand
TGTGGACAAAAGATATGATGGTAGATGAGATGGCTGATTTTTACTACCAGATTTTCAGCGCAATGGCAGATACTTATGAGAGGGCTACCCGACAAAAAGAACTGAGTGCAGATATTAAAAAATTCGCTAAAGAATTTTATGCCAGGTTCCAGGAATCGCAATTGAAAGAAAACAAATAATTCAAACCCCTTAGGGGTGGCATTATTATAGCTCAGTTGAAATTAAATAAGACAAACCCCGTAAGGGTGACATTATTATAGCCACGCAAAATAAATACAGACCCAAACCCTGTAGGGGTGACATTATTATTGCAAATTATAATTGAATTAAATAGTATTTTATGCTTGAAGACCAGATAATGAAAGAGCTGAAAACAGCAATGCTTGCCAGAGATGATAAGTCCTTAAGAGCATTGAGGGCTATAAAAGCAGAGATCATTCTTGCAAAAACTTCTGAAGGAGCTGGTGGTGTCGTATCTGAAGAACAAGAAATGAAAATATTGCAGAAGCTGGTAAAGAGGGGGAAAGACTCATTAGAAATCTTTGAAAAACAGAACCGGCCAGACCTTGCCCAAAAAGAAAGAGAAGAGATTGAAGTGATTGAAAAGTTTCTTCCAAAACAAATGGAGTCTTCTGAGCTCCATGCTATTGTATCCGATATTATTAAAGAAACCGGTGCAACAACCCAGGCAGATATGGGTAAAGTGATGGGCATTGCAAACAAAAAACTGTCGGGGAAGGCTGATGGCAAGACAATTGCGGGAATTGTGAAAGAACTTTTAAGTAGTCAATAAAGGCAAACAGGAAAACTATGATCATAGACATCCTTTTCCTCTTGATGATGATTTTTGCTATCTTCCGGGGTCTTTCAAAAGGATTGATCCTTGGTGTTTTTTCAATGATTGCCTTTATTATTGGATTAGCGGCTGCATTGAAGCTATCAGTACTGGTAGCAAATTATTTTAGAAATGCTGTGGCCTTTTCCACCAGGTGGCTACCAGTATTGTCTTTTGTCCTGGTTTTTATTGTAGTGGTTTTGTTAATAAACCTGGGTGCAAGATTGATCGAAAAGACCCTACAGTTAGTCATGCTCGGTTGGCTTAATAGGTTAGGTGGATTGCTTTTGTATGTTGGCTTGTATATTATTATTTTCAGTATTTTTTTATTTTTTGCAGAAAAGGCTTACTTATTGAAGCCTGAAGTCATACAACAATCACAAACCTATCCTTATATTGCCCCTTGGGGCCCGAAGGTAGTTGACAATTTTGGAAAGATCATACCGTTGTTTAAAGATATGTTTGTGCAATTGGAAGGTTTTTTTGAATCTATTGCTAAAAAAGCTTCATGATACAGTAAGCAGTTTATTATTTCCATATAGTTTTGCTTAGAAACTATTATTTTAGCACAAAATAGACGGCACTTAAGGTAACAATTGCTTAATCAGGATAATGAATTACGAAATAAAACAAGACGGTAAGTTCAAATTTATTGAGGAAGGAGAGGGTGAACCTTTGTTATTACTGCATGGTTTATTTGGTGCGTTAAGCAATTTCTCAGATCTGATAGAATATTTTAAGCCTACCAATAAGGTTATTGTGCCGATGTTACCGCTATTTGAGCTTGATCTTCTTCATACTTCTGTTGGCGGATTGCAGAAGTTCGTGAATAAGTTCATTGAAACCAGGGGGTATGATAATATTCATTTATTAGGTAATTCACTGGGGGGACATGTTGCACTGATATATATTCTTAAACATCCTGAAAAAATCAAATCGCTTATACTCACAGGTAGCTCCGGACTATTCGAGAATGGAATGGGAGATAGCTATCCCAAACGCGGGGATAAGGAATACATCAGGAAGAAAACGCAGCTTACTTTTTATGACCCGGCCATGGCTTCTGAAGAATTGGTGAATGAATGCTTTGAGATCACCAACAATCGCCTGAAAGTGATCAAGATCATTTCCCTTGCCAAATCTGCTATCCGGAATAACCTTGGTGAAGAGCTAAGCCAGATAAAACAGCCAACCTGCCTGATCTGGGGAAACAATGATAGTATTACCCCTCCTTTTGTGGCAAAAGAATTTAACAAGCTCATCCCGAATAGCGAACTACATTTTATTGATAAGTGTGGACATGCCCCAATGATGGAAGTTCCTGGGGAATTTAATAGAATTCTGGGAGAATTTATAGCAAAATTAAAAGTATCTGTTGCAACGGTTCTTTAATTATTTCTGTCTGTTATACAAGAACCCCGGGGATTTATCGTACTAGTATCAATCAATAATAATTGAACCTGCTGTGTTAGCTATCAATTTAAATACTAATATCATTCCGCAGCTAAAGCTGCAGGATACTGTATCAAAAGCGCTTCAACTCTTAAATGAGCATCGTGTATCACATCTTCCTGTGGTATCTGAAGAGAAATACCTTGGACTAATCGGTGAAGACGAACTTTTGGATATTGAAAATAAAAAAATATCAATTGAATTATTGCAAGATGAATTTATAAATGTTGCAGTTCATGAAAGTGCGCATTTTCTGCAGGCCGTTAACCTTTGCAATCAATATCAAATATCGATAGTACCTATAATAAATGAAGAGAGGAATCTTGTTGGAACTATTTCCAGTCAATCATTATTGAAAGCGTTGGGGAATTTTTCAGGATCGCATGACATTAGGGGAATTATAGTACTGGAAATGGAAAGAAGCCAGTTTGCGATATCAGAGATCAGTCGAATTGTTGAAAGCAATGAAGCTTCAATAATGCATTTAAATACTACTATTCAGCCAGAATCCGGGCTTTTAACAGTTACGCTTCATATTAACAAAAAAGAGCTGTCAGTTATTGTGGCATCGTTTGAACGATATGATTATGATGTACTTTATTATTTTGGGGAAGAAAAATTTGAGAACGAGATAGACACTAATTATCGCCACTTGATGAATTATCTTGATATCTGATGTAATACAGCTTCCATTAAACCGGACATTTACATTATCCTTAAAGCATTATGTGAATTTTGAGATCCTCCTCACATTACTTTGTTTTTTTGTTATTCCTTCTATTGGGATTGGGCAGAAGTAATGCTAATTGCCAGAATAAGCCTCTATTAAAGGATTTTTTCCAAACTAGTCAACTGCCAGATGCATTAGGAAAGCTTCACATTGATTCAATTATTATTTCCGGCAACAGCCATACGAAAAATTATATCATTCGTCGTGAAATGCGTTTCAAACAAGGTGATTCGATTGAGTTTCGTACCATAATTCATGAGCTTGAAACCGAAAGGCAACATATTTATAATACCGCCCTTTTTGTAGAAGTAAGCGTAATGCCAGATATTATTTCTGCCTACAACTGTAAAATAATTGTCAGTGTGAAAGAACGCTGGTATATCTTCCCGATTCCGAAATTTCAACTTGTTGACAGGTCTTTTAATGAATGGATTGATAAGCATAATGGATCGTTGGATCGGGTAAATTATGGGGTTAACTTTCTCCATAATAATCTTACTGGTAGAAAAGATAAATTGAGAGTAACCCTTATCACTGGCTATACACAAAATATTTCTGGTTCCTATACTCCTTCGTATTCAAACCATAAACTGACCAGAGGTTATTCTATCGGTGCCGGGTATATGCAGATGCGGGAGATACCTTATCTTACTACATATCAAAACCAGTTACTACTTTACAAACAAGATACTTTTGTAAGCAGCAACTGGTATGTGAATCTTTCATATACTATAAGGAAGGCCATCAAAAAAAAGGAGACATTTCGAATTCGCTTTACTCAATTAAGCGTTACAGACAGTATAATTCAATATCTTAATCCTTCATATTATAACAGTAAGTTGCTGCAAAAAGAAATACCCGAGGTTTCTTACCAGCTAAATTATGATGATGTGGATAATATTTTATATCCATTGAGAGGATGGTCAGGCAGGGTTTTCATACTTAAGCGAGGATTTATGCTCAAAGGTGGAATTAATATGTTCAATGTACAAGGTCTGTACGATCAGTACTTTAGTTTTGGAAGAAAATGGTTTGGTGGATTTCACTTGCAGGGTGAGGTAAAACTTCCCTTCGAGCAGTCGTATATCAATCAGCGTGCGTTGGGTTATGAGGAAAATTATATACGTGGATTAGAACTTTATGTTATTGATGGGGTTGTTGATGTACTCTCGAAATTTAACTTAAAAAAGGAAATTATTCATTTTACTGTTCCTGGATTTAGAAAATCAGGTATATATAATCATATTCCGTTTACTATATACGCTAAAACCTTCAGTGATATGGGATACGTCTATAATAAAAAAAGATTTTCAGGCATGTTGAACAATACCTTTTTATATAGTGGTGGCTTTGGCTTCGATATCGTTACACTTTATGACCTTCATCTCAGACTGGAGTATAGTTTTAATCAGTTAGGTGAAAACGGGTTATTTTTACACAATGGGGCTGGATTGTAAACAACCTTTATTATGAGAATAGCAATATATAGCAGGGGTTTGGAACCAAATCTCCACCAGGGAATAAAGCTTTTGTTGGATGAGTTGTTTGCATATAATATTGAACCTGTAATTTTCCAGGATTTTTTCAACCAGTTTTATTGTTCAATAAAAATTGAAGGAAAATATTCTACGTTCAATTGTGCAGATGATCTTGATGAGGAGATCGATTGTATTATCAGTCTTGGCGGGGATGGAACCTTACTTGATACAGTAACATTAGTGCGTGACAAGGGTATTCCTGTCCTGGGGATCAATTATGGCAGGTTAGGATTTCTTGCAAGTATTGGGAAAGACGAGTTGCATACTGCAGTAGATGCTTTGGTGAACCGTACCTATATGATCGACCAGCGTACCCTGCTGCACCTGGATGCTAACATGCCACTTTTTGATAAAGTGCCTTATGCACTAAATGAAATTACCCTTCACAAAAAGGATACATCGCCAATGATCAAGATTCATACGTATTTAAATGGGGAATTTCTGAATACTTATTGGGCAGATGGACTTATTGTGGCCACTCCTACCGGATCTACGGGATATTCTCTTAGTTGTAATGGACCCGTAGTTTTCCCGGACTCAGCAAGTTTCGTGATCACACCAGTTTCTCCACACAATCTTAACATAAGGCCAATCATAGTTCCCGATGATAATATAATCTCATTTGAAATTGAGGGGCGTACAGACGGGTTCCTATTGACATTGGATAGTCGGCGTGAAATAGTTGACAAGGAGGTTCAATTAGCAGTCAAAAAGGAAACTTTTGGTATTAACCTGGTACGGCTCAATGAAAACAATTTTTTACAAACCTTACGGAATAAGTTGTCATGGGGGCTAGACAAAAGGAATTGAGGGAAATTGCCACGCCTGCCCGCTGGCGAAGTCGGGCGGAGGAGGACACGGATGCAAAAGATGGAAATTTTAACATTTTAGCTTGATATAAACTTTACTTTTTTCGTTTTCTGAACATTTGTTTAATTTGCATTAATATGAGGAGATTAATAATTGTTGTGCTTATAGGAATATTGGCATTTAGCTTTCAATCCGTAGACGCACAAAATGAATACGTTCAACAAGGAGAATTTGGTATAACACTAGGTGCTGCCCATTATTTTGGCGACTTAAATACCAGGGCAGCTATTAATAGGCCTAAGCCAGCAATTGGAGCTTATTTTAAAAAACAATTTGGAAACTATACCGGAATGCGTGTTTCAGCACATTTTCTGCAATTAGGGTATAGCGACATCTATAGCAAAAATGACTACCAACAAAGAAGAAACCTGAGTTTTAATACAAATATATTTGAGATTGCCGTACAGGGAGACTTTAATTTCTTCAAATATATTCCTACCGATCCCGAACATAATTTCACTCCTTATCTAACTTTTGGTGTAGGAGTTTTCAGCTATGATCCTTATGCATATCTAAATGGAGACAAGGTTTTCCTCCGTCCTTTGAATACAGAGGGTGAAACTTTTTATCAAGGCAGGAAAGCCTATGGCACTATGGCTTTTTGCTTTCCAATTGGTTTTGGCGTCAAGTATAGCATTTCTGATAATGTGAATATTTCTTTTACAGTTACGCATCGCTTTACTACCACGGATTATATTGATGACGTAAGCACAACATATATTGGTGCCGATAAGTTCCTGGGTCCCTCAGGTCAACAAACATTAGCTGGTCTAATGCAGGACCGATCTTATGAAACTGGTGACCCCATTGGAGTTGAAGGCCGTCAGCGTGGATGGAGCAAACAAAAGGATCAATATGCCATTGCTGAGATTGGTATTTCATTTAATCTTTCTTCTTATCGTTGCCCTACTGTTAGATATTAATAATAACCCAGGGCTTTAGGCTTGGCTTATATTCGTTGCGAACTTTTTGGTCACCTCCTAAAGGTTGCGATAAAATTTGCATATTCCTTTATTTATTCTATATTTACTCTTCCCCCATCTAAAGCATTCCCATTATCCAGGTTCAATTTATCCTCTCGGAATAACAGTCCATAATTTTTTCCATCATCCATTGGAAGGCATAGTTACCTCAATCTCAAAATTGAACTATGACTTTACAATTAGGGCGTTATTTAATCGTCTTATTATGTTGTTTTGCAATAACGTCAGATGGACAGGTGGTTTACTATCCTTCTAATTCATCCGATTTATTGAAATCCACCGCACAGGATGTAGCGGATGTTTTTACAAAAGCCATTCCTGGTAGTACTTTTGTAATTCAACAATATAGTGTTACAGTTCCGCAAAGCGGGATCATCTTTTTGTATGACTCTACATTGACAGTAGATCAATCCTGTAAGATAGAAGGTAACCTGACCAGCATTAAATTTTCAGCAGCACAAGACAATGGATTATGTTTTGGAGTCTATAAATATCTAAATTCTCTCGGATTCAGATTTTATCTTCCAGGTTCTATATGGGAAAAAATACCAACATTAAGCTCACCGTTTCAGAATATAGGTTTACTTGTTCACGGAAATCTGAAGTATAACAATTGGAACATCAGTGGTGGTCATAATCGCTGGGCAATGGATAATGATGATGCCTATGGCTGGGATATTTATTTTGGAAAAAATGGTCATGAATGGGCAAAATACCAGCGGCGCAATAATATGAATGGATTTAACCGATTCACTGGCCATCGTGGCGATATCCTTACACCTTTTTATTTAAATACTCTTCAGTCAAATCCTTGTTATGTGGCCTGCTACGATCAGAGTCGGCTGCCGGGAATGCAGTCTGTACCTGACATTAATAATGCTGACGCTAAAGATCTATGGGCATCTTCCATTAGTACTCAATATAGTTCCTTTATGAACCTTGTTGCGGGGAACCCTATTCTTTATGCCAACTACTACCATAACTTTCATTTTGCTAATAGTAACATTGGGATTGAAGTGCCTGATGGTGCACACTGGGGTAATTCCACTGATAACAATAATTGTTCAACCGGAAACTATAATGGCAATCCTTACCCTAAACAAAGTGATCAGCAGTTTTTGCTGGCGAATTATTCTGCACAGAAAATGCATGCTACTTTTCCCGAAAAGCGATTTCAGTGTTATGCATATTCCGATCATGCGGACACTCCATCAACTTCAATTGCAATTAATGCACTAATAGATGTCCAGGTTATTCCTGGTGCTTTCCAATTTGAAACAAGCGCCAGAGGTTTGCTCAATCGATGGTATAACTTACATCCTTCTGTATCTGAATATCATTACCTCAATATTCCGCAATGGACAGGTGAAACACCTATTTTTTCTCTTAATGAATTTAAAAATACCTGGAAACGTATAAAAGAAAAAAATGCAGAAGGGATAATAATTGAAGCATCGCCTGCAAAATTTGCTTCTCTTCCATATTTATTTGCGGGGAATCGGTATTTACAAGACAATAGTGATGTTGATAGTACATTGGATGAATTTGTTAATGCAATGTTTCCCTCTGAGATCGGAGTTCATATCAGGAGCCTTTTAGCATATTTCGGGGACGAAAAAATTACCACCCCTGGTAACTTCATAAATGATAATAAATATAAGATCTCTTTATACCTGGATGAATTAAATAAAGCGGTTATTGCTGCCAATCAACAAAATATGGATCCCAATGTTCCTGCAAGATTGCAGGAAGTGAAAGCATATCTACATTACCTTGTTTTGTATTATGATTTTATAAATACTCCTGGGACTTATGAAAGTAAATCTTCAAAGGCTGGAAACCTCTGTACATACCTTGCGCGGATCAACAGGCTTCAACTTGTGAACAGCTTTTATCTTATCCAGGATATTGTTAGTAAATATCCTGCTTCACACAACATTCATACACTTTATAATGTAATCAATGGAACTATTTATGAAAATGGGAACATGCCCTTGATCACAGGGGATGAGATCAATGCAACATTTTCTACAGATATTACTCAATATCTTAACACAGTAGCAAATTATAAATTTGAAGATCCATTGTCCATCGTGGGACAGATGGATGAGGCAAATTTAAAGCCTATGGATAGCATCCATGTCAGGATAGCCTATACCAACGGGTATGAATATACGAATAGAAGTGAATTTTATTTTTTTGCCCCTGGAGCAGGTTCTATAGCGTTAAATTGCATCCCACATTTCGGAATGCCAAATGGCTTCATTAATATATCTGTTGAAGCAGATGATAAATCATTGCTGGTTGTCAAAGATGTTAGAATATCCGCCGGCAGCAATCCTGGTTTAATACAAATTGATGTTCCTTCGATGGGTATTTACAAAATTTCCGTTGTATCAAAATTACAGGCTTCTGCTGACCTAACCATTTATACGAAAGGAAATACTTTCTATAAAAAAGGCCCGTTTTATGGAGATAAGGTTGAAAGCTATCGTGATGATACTATGAGTTTCCCTAAGTATATCTATATTCCCGCCGGAACCGGGAAATTGTTTTTCAGTGTAAACAATGCCTGTCCTCTCAATAATTGCCTCTCCACTTCTCAAATAGCAGACGCATTTTCAATAAGAAATGATCAAAATCAACTGGTTAATATTTTTGTATCACCTTCTGATTCATCTTTATTCTTTATTAGTGTTCCCAATGCAAATCAGGGGCATTTTTGGCAGGTTACTAAAATGCGTGAATACAATCTATGTCTTGCAAACATTTCCAATATAGAATTATTTGCAAAGCCCTGTGATTGTAATAATGTAGATTTTACTGCTGTTGTGGTGTCTTCTTCAGGGGAATGCCACACACGAATAACTGCAACAACTGCAAGTTCCAATAACATGTGGCAAATCAATGATGGTTCAAGATCCTATAGTTTTACCGGGACTAAAACTGTGGATCTGCCCGCATTACTGTCTCCCAACGCTATAATCGAATTGAAATCAGAAACGGGGTGCAGGATTCATAAAAAAACTTCTGAGATACAAGGCTATTTACACTCACTCTCTGCATGCGCTTCTGCTGGGCAGGCTGATCTTCCAATACTAATTGCCTATCCAAATCCATCATCAGGAGTATTTGCATTTATGAAGAATAACCTCCCGTTTGAATTTAATGATATCAAAGTTTATGGAGGAAATGGTGAGTTGGAAGCTCAATTGAAGAAGGCTAATAATGTCAATCTTTCTTCCTTTCCTTCGGGGATATACTTAGTAATTGGCTCAGATGGCAAAGATTTGATTAAAATAAAACTGGTTAAAATGTAATTGCGGCCAGTAAATTTACACTGCAATGTTCACTTATTTTTAATACTTTTACCGACTAAGTCAGGCCCAAAGCCTGACTTCTATGTTTAATCATATAGTATGAGCCTGAAAGATCAGATTGATATAATAAAATTGCCACATCATATTGCTATTATTATGGATGGAAATGGAAGATGGGCTAAGGATAAAGGTGAGGACAGGTTATTTGGGCATTTTCACGGCGTTGAGAGCGTTAGAAATATAGTTGAGGGTTGTGCTGAATTAGGTATTGGCTATCTTACTTTATATGCATTTAGTACAGAGAATTGGGACCGTCCTGAAGATGAGGTAACCGGTTTGATGGAGTTATTGGTAGACACAATACGCCATGAAGTTGTTACCCTAAATAAAAATAATATCAGGCTTCATGTGATTGGTAATATGGAACTATTACCAGCAGCAGCAAAAAAAGAGTTAGATGATGCCATCCGGGAAACAAGCGCCAACACCGGGCTTAATCTTGTTATGGCATTAAGTTATAGCAGCCGTTGGGAACTTACGCAGGCAATGAGGAAGATTGCTCAAAAGGTCCGAATGGATCAAATTGATCCTGACGAGATAACGCAGGAGACAATTCAACAGCACCTGTGTACTGCTAAATTCCCAGATCCTGAATTGATGATTCGTACCAGTGGAGAGTACAGGATTAGTAATTTTTTATTGTTCCAGTTAGCGTATTCAGAATTGTATTTTACGGATACCTTATGGCCCGATTTCAGGAAAGAAAATTTGTATGAAGCCATTATTGATTATCAGGGCAGGGAAAGAAGATTTGGAAAAACAAGTGAGCAAATAGCATAAGTATAACCCAAGGGTTCAGCCTGGTGTTAATGCAGGATCATCCTTATTGAACTTATTGAACATGAACTCTGAAGAGGGTTTTGGTTTGCCGTTTTAACAAATACTTTTAATTATTGAAACTAACTTGCCGGCTGATTAAAATTGATTGGATGCACAAGATTTACATGACGCTTTTCTTTGTTGTCATTGCGCTTTTTACCAAAACTACTGTAAATGCACAGGCCTTACAAGACACCACACCAGTTTCTGTTAATGTAGATCTCGAGCAGATCTTCAATGCAAAAAATCCAAAAGAATATACCATTGCAGGAATTAAAGTGACTGGGACTCAATCGTTTGATCAGAACCTGATTGTTTCTATCTCTGCACTTGCCGTTGGTGACAAGGTTATGATACCAGGGGCCGATGCATTTAGCAAAGCCATCACAAACTTGTGGAAACAAAATTTAATCTCTAATGTCGAAATATTTTTTACAAAGTTAGTAGGGAGAGATCTATACGTTGAGATCAATATAACAGAAAGACCACGGTTATCCAGCTTCAAATTCAAAGGCGTGAAAAAGGGGGAGGGTGATGATTTGAACGGAAAAGTAGGTCTGGTAAAAGGTCGGGTTGTTACAGAGAACATGAAAATGGTTGCGATAGATAACATCAAAAAATTCTATGTTGAAAAAGGGTTCAGGAACATCGATGTAACTGTGCAACAGGAAAAGGATGCTACACAGACAAATGCTGTATTCCTTACGTTTACCATCAGTAAGGGAGATAAAGTTCGTGTAAGTGAGATATTTTTTGGGGGTAACGACAATGTTCCTGATCCAAAGCTTAAAAAACAGATGAAAGGGACAAAGGAAATGAGCAGATTAACACTTTACCCGGCAAAGGATCAAAATGTATATTCTGATAAAAATAATACTCTAAGTTTTAATAAGTACCTGAAAGAAAGCGGCTATCTATCTCCTTCAAAAACAAAGGAAGTGCTTGATCCCTATTTCAGGTTTAAGTTATTGAGTTCTGCAAAATTCAATGAAAAGAAATACCAGGAGGATAAGGAAAAAATTCTTGATTATTATAACTCACTTGGTTATAGGGATGCAGTGATTGTTGCTGATACTCAATATACAGATAAGAAAGGTAACATGGATGTTGCCATTAAATTGAGCGAGGGCCATCAGTATTATTTTGGCAATATCGCATGGCGTGGGAACACTAAGTACACTGATTCATTGCTCAGTTTCTTCCTTGGGATTCATAAAGGAGACATTTACAATATTGCAACACTTAATAAAAAATTAGGAAAGCAACCTTCGCAGGAAGGGGGAGATATCAGCAGTCTTTATATGGATGATGGCTATTTGTTCTTCCGAATTGAAGCTGTTGAAACTGCTGTGTATCAAGATACTATTGATCACGAGATCCGTATCGTTGAAGGCCCTCAGGCAACTATTGGAAAAGTTGAGATCACAGGCAATGATAAAACGAAAGATTATGTTATCAGGCGCGAGTTGCGTACCATTCCTGGGGAGAAGTTTAGCCGCGAGCAACTAATCAGGACCCAGCGGGAACTTTCTCAATTGGGATTTTTCAATCCGGAAAAAATAAATCCGAATATTGTTCCAAATACTGACAATGGTACTGTAGATATTAACTGGGGACTGGAAGAAAAATCATCAGATCAGCTGGAATTGTCTGCCGGATTTGGAGGTGGGATCGGTTTAACAGGAACCCTTGGAATAACTTTTAATAATTTTTCAATCAATAATATTTTTAAGAAAAGCTCCTGGTCACCTTTGCCTACCGGCGATGGCCAGAAATTGAGTTTGCGTGTGCAAAGCAACGGTAAAGCCTTCCGGTCGTATAATTTTTCCTTTACTGAACCCTGGCTTGGAGGAAAGAAGAGGAATTCATTTACTGTAAGTTATTATGATACTAAGTATTCGAATGCTTATGATCCAACTACTGGCCTATATTCCAGTACAGCAGCGGATACTTCCTACATTAAAACGACTGGATTTAGTATTTCATTAGGTAAACAATTAAAATGGCCTGATGATTATTTTTCCCTCATTTATAGTTTGAATCTTCAGCAATATCAATTAAAGAATTACAATATTTTTCCAGGCCTGACAAATGGTAATTCTACTAACATCAGCATTAAAGTTACACTTGCCAGGAGTTCTGCGGGGCCTAACCCTATTTTCCCTACAAGTGGTTCGAACATGAATTTAAGCTTACAGCTAACACCGCCTTATTCATTGTTTCATGACAAATCATTCTATGATGATGCCACATCCCGATATAAATTTGTGGAGTTTCATAAGGAGCGTTTTAATGCCGAATGGTTTGTTCCTATCGGAACAGCACATGGGGCAGATCACAATAAACAGTTTGTATTGAAGGCAGCAGCGAAGTACGGTTTTCTTGGACGGTATTCTACAAAAACCCAAATCTCACCATTTGAACGTTTTCAACTGGGTGATGCGGGCCTGAGTAACAATTTTGCCTTACTGGGCTATGATATCATTGCACATAGAGGCTACCCGGTGTATGATAATTCAAATCCAAAGATTAATCCTGACCTAAGCAGTGCCAGCCAGTTTTTCACGATATTTAATAAATATACTTTAGAGATGAGATATCCGTTTAGTACTGCGGCAAGCAGCACCATTTATGGGTTGACATTCTTTGAAGCTGCCAATGGCTGGTATACAATCCAGGATTATAATCCTTTCAAGTTGCGTCGGTCAGTAGGGGTAGGAGCGCGTTTTTTCCTTCCAATGTTTGGCTTACTTGGCTTTGATTATGGAATAGGGCTGGACAGAGTAACACCGGGTTCTACGCTTAAAAGTGCTGCCAAATTCACATTTATGCTAGGACAAGAGCCTGAATAGTCAATAAAACCCGAATAATCAATAAAATACTTATCATGATAAAGAAGCTTTTAGTAACATCTTTATTTATTGCTGGATTCTTATTTTCTGGTTTTGCACAACGATATGCTGTGATTGATTCTAAATATATTCTTGAAAAAATGCCTGAGTATAAAGCGGCTCAGCAAAAATTGGATCAGATCAGCGAACAGTGGCAACAAGAAATCGATAGAAAGTCAACTGAACTCGATAAAATGAATAAGGATTATGATGCTGAGCAAGTAATGCTTAGCGATGATCTGAAGAAAAAAAGAGAAGACCAGTTATTTAACAAAGAGAAAGAATTAAAAGATCTTCAGAAAAAAAGATACGGCTATGAGGGAGACTTGTTCAAAAAAAGACAAGAGTTGATCAAACCTATACAAGATAGGGTTTACAACGCAGTACAAAAATTGGCTATATCGAAACTGTATGACTTTATTTTGGATAAAAGTGAAGGAATTACCGTTATCTTTGCCGACCCAAAATTGGATAAGAGCGATGATGTGCTGAGAGAACTGGGTGTTAAATAAATGTAAATAGAAGAGTAGCATGCAGCTATAAAGCCACTAATAAGTACTTAATAAACTAAAATCACACAAACAAAAATGAAAAAGTTCGTTACACTCGGGTTAATCGTTATGGGGTTGGTTGGATTATCCAGCACTTCGGAGGCGCAAAAGATTGGTTATATAAGTGCTGATGAGGTTATTGCATTGATGCCGGAAGCAGCAAAAGTTGACACCCAGCTAAATGAATACCAACAGGCTTTATATACACAGGCTCAGATCAAAAAGGATGAATTTGATCAGAAAGTGGCTAAATTCTACCAGGATTCAGGTAAATTATCCAACAGTTTGAAAGAAGTTCAAAGAAAGGAATTACAAACAGAAGTTCAGGAACTTAGCGGTGCAGAACAGAAGATCCAACAGCAATTTGATGCAAAAAGGCAGGAATTATCTCTACCTATTCAAAGAAAGCTGCAAGCTGCCATACAGGAAGTTGCTAAAGAAAATGGATATACTTATGTATTTCCAAGAGAAGCATTACTTGTAATGCCACCAGCCGACGATCTTGGTAGCCTTGTTAAAAGGAAGCTGGGCTTAAAAGATGCTGCTCCTAAAACAAATCCACCCGGGAAGAAATAATTTTTTAACAATATTTAATCCC
>JADGPY010000036.1 GCA_017882205.1 Chitinophagaceae bacterium | reverse complement strand
GTAAAAGCTCCTGAAGAATGAATGTTTACCTTGATTGCCCGTTGGTTGTTTATTGTCACACTAATTGTCCCAACATTCATAGAAGCATACCGAATTGCTAATTTGCCTGATGCCGGAAGGTTTGAGAACCGCAAAGCTTGTCCGGACTTATCCAAACTTGCCATATATCCTTTTGAAGCCAAACCATCGGTAAGCTTTGATGCTCCACCAATGGCTTCACCAGTTTCAGCTTCTATTATCTTTTTTTTGACAGTGTTGGCTGAAGTTGAAGCAGAGATTAAAAAAAGAAAGCCTAGTAATAAGGGGAATTTTATTTTCATTATTTCTGTTTCTTAAAAATATTTTTATTACCCGTTTCTATTTAACCGGTATTAAACTTGCCGCAAAACCACCGCGTCGAAGCAGTCGTACATCTACTGAACCAGCTTTATCTACCACCATATATTGGGTTGTGAATTTGGTATCATATTTACCATCAGCTATCAACGTAAGCTTGTACTTTACTCCTTCCGGCAAGAAATCAAACTTTATCGTTTTTGTTCTTTCTCTTTGTTCAGCACTGATTCCTCCAATATACCAGGCATCGCCTTTACGCCGGGCAAGTATAACATCACTTCCGGGATAGCCACCCAATAGTTTTGTATCGTCCCATGCATTGGACACTTCTTTTAAAAATGTCTTAGCTGCATCAGATAGTTCACGATATCCTTCCGGGCGGTCAGCAAAATGTTGGAAGCCCGATTCAAACAATACACTCAACGCCAACTCATGGCCGTAAGAAGTAACATGTGGATATTGCGAATTGGTAAATGTTACCGGAGTATAATCCATAGAGCCAACTACGTTCCTGGTAAATGGAAGAATCGTGTTATGTTCCGGCGCAGCCATGGTAAAATCCGGAACATTGTTGTACCACTCAGCGCCTCTAACCGCCTCGTAAGTCATAAGATTTGGATAAGTTCTTGACCATCCTCTTGGTACAATACAACCATGGAAGTAAACCATCATTTCAAATTGGGCAGCATCTTCCAGGATAGCGAGATAGTATTTGATCATATCCTGCTTCTCACTTTCGAAGAAGTCAATTTTTACTCCCGCAACTCCCAGTTTTTTCAGCTTCGTAAATTCTTCTACCCTGCTTTCATGCGTCAGCATTCTATCGCGGGGAGTTGAAGTTACACCGGTATGCGGCCCGCCGGAATTATACCACATCAGGGGTTTCACCCCTTTCGAATGAATGTACTTAAGAGCATCTTCAAGATTACCACCATTCGTCATATCGTCCCATTCCCAATCAAGAAGCGTATAAGGCCAATTCATTTCTGCTGCCAGGTCAGCAAATTCACAAACAATCTTATAATCTTTTGTTCCATGATTGCTCGACCAATAATTCCATGATACCAAACCAGGTTTTATCCAGCTTGTATTTTTTACAACAGAAGGGGGAGAAACATCATCCACCAATGTAGATGCAACAATGTCTGAAAGGCCTCCCATAATAATTACCCGCCATGGTGATTTCCAGGGAAGCGACACGGTAGGTTGTGATTGACCCAATCCTCTTCCGTCTCCCGGATTAGGGAAAGTAAGTTTGTACTTAGTACTGTCAGCAATGTTGCTCAATTTTGTACCACAATAACTACTATTCACATCTGCTTCGTGAAGCATGTACCAGCAAGAACTGTCTTTTAATCTAAATAAAGCCGGGTAACACCATTCCTGATTTTGAATTTTATCATCACTCATTAAAGTGTACAATCCTTCATTGGCTGGATTCCATTTTTCCATCCATCGCAACGTTTCCCTGGTAACTGAATAAGAAGTCAGTTCATCTTTCATTACAAAACTTCCCTGCTTTTCAGGAAACTCATATCGAAAAGCAATACCATCATTATAAGCCCTGATAATGATATTCAATTTTGCTTTGGAAGGATCTTCAAAAGAAATAATCACTTCATTCGCTGAATTACCGCACACTGATTTTTTTCCATGTAAAACGGTGTATTGCTCATTTATCAAAAGCGGTTTGCCGGCTTTTAAAAATTTTAATTCTTTGTAAAAATCCTGGTCGCTTCTTGACAATCCCAAATCTATATGCGGAATAGCCTCTGATGTTTTTCCATTGTTTGTATAAGAAGCACTTAAATACCATTCGCCAACCTCAGTATGCTGCGCCGAAAATAATGCTACACTGATTTTTTGATTCGGGGATTGAATTGTCACCTTCTGAGCGAATAACGTCAACGCATTAAGAGAAAAAAAGAAAGATGCAACAACCGTTAATTTCATGTTTGCCAGGTTTATATTTTTTTCTAAAATTTAACTGTCAATTTTTTTCCTGAATAAGCTATCTCTTTATCAGGTTGGCCAGCCACATTCTCTCCGCCGCCTTTATTAGCATTAACTATTACAACATTGAATTTCCTGCTGTCAGGCATTCCTGGAAAAGAACCTTTTCTGTCGTTAATTGCCAGGATTTTCTTTTTATCATCCCAATCAAAAGTAATAGTAGAATAAATTCCTTTCTCATAATTGTAGTTGTCGTTCTCATCTTCATACAACACAAATTTTCCATTAGCTCCGGGGTATACACGTATTTCCAGGTTGTCCCATTTTTTTTCTTCTGCAAATTGTACGCTTGGTCCAACGGGAATAATAGAACCTGCTTTTACATACAGCGGAATAATATCAAACGGAGTTTCTTTATTTACTTTTTTTCCCCCGGTTAATTTTTCACCGGTCCAGAAATCATACCAGTCAGCACCGGAAGGCAAATAAGTTTCTTTTGATTTGATGGTGCTGAAATCTTCTACTTGTACGGTATCTCTTCCGTTAACACCAGGCTTTACATACATCGCATTCGTAACAGGGCTCACCAAAACCGATTTACCAAACATGTATTCGTCGTTAATATCCAATGCATTTTTATCTTTTGGAAAATCCATCACCAGGGCACGCATCATGCTGGATTGATTGGCCGTAACGTCCCAAGATGTTGCGTAGATGTAGGGCAATAAACGGTAACGAAAGTTGATGTATTTTTCAATTGCATCATAAGCCTTATCACCTTTTTTACCAAATTGGTAAATTTCACGGGGAGCATCAGCGCCATGAGAACGCATCATTGGAGTAAACGTGCCGAACTCCAGCCATCGAACATACAGTTCACGGTATTCAGGGTCTTCTAATTTTCTTCTAAATCGTGTAAGAAAAAATCCACCAATATCTGCGTTCCAATAAGGAATGCCAGTGAGTGAAAAATTCAATCCGGCGGAAATCTGGTTGCGCAGCGCATTCCATGATGATGTTACATCACCCGACCAGGTATTGGCGCCATAACGCTGCTGGCCTGCAAAAGCAGAACGTGTAAGTATAAACACTCTCTTGCTGTCAGATACAGAGCGTTGGTGATCATATACTCCACCTACCGTCATTAACGGAAAAGCATTCCGCACTTTCCTGAAAGAACCAAGATAAGTTTTGTTATCAAAATCCGAGGGCTTAAAATCCAGATGGTCTGGCTCGGATGAATCCATCCACCAGCCATCCATCCCCAAAGAAAAAATTCCTTTATTCAAATACTTCCAGAAAATATCACGGGCTGCGGGATTGTACGGGTCATACACTCTTACACCAGAGGGATAATCACGCCGCGGTGGCCATATAGTAGAACCCGATTGTGGCCATGTACTAAAATTCATCAGCGCACCAATGCTGTCCAACTCACGGTATTGTTTTGTTTTTGGGCCGAAAGAATTCCAGATGGAGATAGTCATGTGTGCATGTAAACTGTGTACATCATTTACCATTTTTTGTGGTCTCGGAAATTCGTCATTTAAAAAATCCATCGCATTCCATAAATAGTTGCTGCCCCAATATTGCCAGTCCTGTATGATACCATCGAGCGGAACTTTTAACTCACGGTATTTTTTTACTACATCCACTAATTCGTCCTGGCTTTTATATCGTTCTTTACTTTGAAAGAAACCATAGGTCCATAAAGGAAACATTGGCGCCTGGCCTGTAAGATTACGCATGTTTGCAATCACCCCATCGGCATTGCCACCATACATAAAATAATAATCTATGCAATCCCCTACTTCAGATTTAAAGGAAGTGCTTTCTGCATTATCGGTAAAGGTTGTTGGCGAATAATTATCCCAGAACAAACCATAACCTTTTGCTGATTGGAAAAAAGGAATATAATCGTCTGTATTACCCTGCACCATGTTGAGTGTAAGGTTGCGTTGAACCATTTTGCCTCTTTGTTGCTGGCCTAAACCATAAATAGCCTCGTCTTTATCTAAAACATACGCCTGCTCAATATTATATGTACTGCTGCCGGCATCATTAAAGGATTTGAATGATGTGCTGTTTTCTTTTTCATTTAAAAGTGCCGTGCCTGCCTTGCTGGAAAAACTCAACATGCCTGAGTGGAGGTTAAGTTTTACAGTTAGATTTTCGCTTTGCAGTATAACTAAAGCAGCCTGTTGTTTTATATTCAGGTTTGTTTTTTCAGGCGTTTTAATAACTGAAAGGCTTTTTTTATCCAAAGCACTTCCTTCAGGAGACTTGATTATTCTTACTGTTGAGGCTGTGTAAAATTGAATTTCAACATCCACTTTATTTATGACTGTTTTTATACCGGCATTTGTTTTTTGCCATGTTTGTGCCTGGCTGTTAACTGTTGCAAAAAGAAGCAATAAAAGAAAATGTAGTCGCATTATACTGTGTTTAAATGATTAGATATCTTATTTAAAATTTACTTGTTGAATTGCCACCAATCAAAGTTGAAAAGGTCTTTCTCACCTTTAAAAACAAAGAATAAATCATGAATGCCTTTAACGCTTTTAACCGGTGCGGAAATGGTTTTCCAAACATCGCCTTCGGCTGAAGTTTTAACATCAACAGTACCTATCACAGGGCCATCAATTTTGTCTGTACGGATCTCTATTTTTCCTCCGTACAAAGCAGCAACACTAACTTCTACCGATGAAGCCCCTTTTGAAAAATCAGCCCCCTGTACTTTAATATAATCTCCATTGTGAATTGATGTTACAAATATTCTGTCAGCGATTTTTTTCCCTTTGTTCCACGGAATATTTCTTTCCCATTCGGTGGCAGCCTCTGTTTTAACGCCTTCACTAAAAGCAATGGTTTCCGCTTCAACTTTATTGTATGGATTAAGGGTACCCAGTTGCTTAACTCCTGCTGCAGACCAAAAAGGAAGTTTTTGAATAGTGCCATCGGCATTATAGGTTATTTTTTCTATGCAAATAGAACGCCTTTCATAATGCCTGGACATAGTTTGCTGCATAATGGCATAATTAAAACCAAATGCATATGAATTGCCTTTATAATCAATAATACCTGGGTGATTGCCGCTAGATCTGGGATCGCCATCCATAATACTCCCTTTATATACCCATGGCCCGGTTGGCGAGTTGCTCATAGCGTAGCCAATACCTTCCGGGCAGCAGGTAGAAGCATACGCCATATAATAATGACCATTGCGTTTATAAGCCCAGGGACCTTCCTGGTAATGAAAAGGGTCTGGCTGACCTTTTATTTTAGCAATTGAAGTATCTTTTATGATATTGCCTGAATAAGAAACCATATCCTCATTCAGTTTTACGTAATATAAATTGGGATTGCCCCAATAAAGATAAGCCTGCCCATCGTCATCTATTAATACGGTTGGGTCAATATCGTCAGTACTGTTTTTGATGAGTGCTTTTCCTATTGCGTCTTTAAAAGTACCATAAGGGCTGTCTCCAACAAGTACACCAATGCCCAGACCATTTGGCACCGGGCAATACAAATAAAATTTGCCGTTGCGACGAATACATTGTGCAGCCCAGGCACCATTATCAGTATTTACCCATTTAAAGTCTTTTAAAGATGCTACCGCCCCGTGGTCTGTCCAGTTTACCATATCCGTTGAACTATAGAGCAGCCAGTTATACATTTTAAAGCCAAAAGCATCATCTTCATCGTGCCCTACGTAAAGAAACATGGTATCATTATACACCATTGGTGCCGGGTCGGCAGTATATTTAGTTTGAATAATGGGGTTTTGTGCACTACATAAAAAATACCCCATCGCAGCCATCACTGTAAATACTTTCTTTCTCATTTATTATAATTGACGTAATTCATTTTGTAAAAAAAATTTTTCTTTTCAGCTATTCAATGTTTACTCAACCTTAAAAATAACCGATTTTTCGAAAGGCATTTTTGCCGGACAAATAATCGTAAATCCATCAGCTTTTTACTATTAATATGCCCCGTTTAAATATTATTCTGTCACTTTCATTTTAACGCCCAGGAGCATAAGCATTTGTTCTGCGTATCTTTTTCCCAACATTCTATAACCTTCTGCAGTGAAATGCAGATTGTCTGCAGCATCGGGGCAACCGGCTGATGATATTACGTAGGAGTTCTTTATCATTTGCGGCAGCGTGGCTATGATTTTATTCATGCCGGCGCAAATGCCACCCTGGTCTGCATTCACGGTTTCACCTGCGAGCAACGGAACCTCTTTAGCTTTCAGGTGCAGGTCTTTTAATAAATTATCATACACTGTTTTTACTTTCCTCGTCCAGAGAGAATCGTTGGAATTTGATTCGCCCTGGTGTAACAATATCCCTTTGATCACCCCATCCTTCTGAGCAATTTTTGCCAGCTCTACCAATCGTGCGTAAGGATTGCCATCGTATTGATTGATCATGCCGATCATCCAATTGGGTGCGGTCATTACATACGACTGATAATTGTCTTTATCAAACAATTCAATTTTGCAGCCGCCTACTGCTACATTGATAATACCAACTCTTACATCCTTTGGCAAATTAGCAACTAATGTTCTCCCAAAATAATCGGCTGGAGTAAGGCCGGTTTTGCACCTGCTCAATGGCGGAACAGCGGTGTACCAATTACCTTTGGTTCGGTGCAGGTCCGGGCAGTCAACCGCTTCCAATACCTGGAAACGGGGATCAACATTTACAGTATCCTGCGGTTGAATTTTAGCATTGCCTTCCATATTGGATTGGCCGAAACAAAGGAAGATATAGAATTTTTTATCCTGCGCAGAGGATTTCAATTGCGTAAAAATTAATATTAGCATTGCCATGCACTGAAATGTTCTTTTCATATTTTATGTTTAAAGCAGTTCCATTATAAGATTGGCTTAATTGCCTTTCGGTTTTTATTTAATATTTGTTATCCCATTTCTAATATTCAATGATCTGTTCTGTCCAGGTAGGGCCTTTAATGTAAAACCTTCCATTTTTAAAATATACTGGTTCGTACCCCATCTGCGGTGTATGTTCCCAGGGTTCAAAAGTTTGACTGTACGGGTACGGCCTTTTTTCATTCATAAAGTAGTGGCAGGAACTCCATAGTTTTCCATCGGGTCCTTCGAACAAAGCATTGTGCCCGGTTTCCTGGTAAGGATCTTCTGTATCCGTGAATTTTAAATCCGCATATCCGCCACTTGTTGCCATCTCTGGCCGGTAGCCTTTTTTTCTTGTGCCGAAGATGGGTTCAGGCGAAGCCAATTCCCAGGGGCCCAATGGATTTTTGGATTTTAATAAACCAACTTCGTAGCCCCTTGTCCAGGTGGAGAAGAACATAAAATAGGTGCCCTCTTTTTTTATTACAAAAGGGCCTTCAATACCACCTGCCATCCATTCGGGCCAGCCGGGTTGTCTTTTGTCTAAAAATTTTTTTATCGGTGTGGTAAGTTTGCCTGTATTCAAATCAATTTTGGCCTGGAACAATCCATTGCCGCTACAATAAAGATAGGTCTGTCCGTCTTCATCTTCAAATAAAGTAGCATCGTTGTTATACTGTGGTGTTAACGGGCCGTTTACCAATTTGTAAGGCCCGGTAACACTATCTGATGAAAATAACCAAACGCTGTGTGTACTCATGCCCTTGGGATCTTCGGCAGTTACTTTTCCGCTGTTTACGGTGAGGTAGTATTTATTTTTAATGAAATGAATTTCGGGTGCCCAAAACCGGCCGTTGTAAGGACAGTCAGCCGGAAGTTTAGCAGCATCTATCAACCACGGAAGTTGTTTCCAGTGAATCAAATCACCAGAAACCAGTAAACGTACCCCAGGATTAGGCCCGGTCCACACCGGGTTTGATGTACCGGTGCAATACCATTTGTTACCCACTTTAATAATAAAATGGTCACGCATGGAAATGGATGAATCCCTGGTAATAGGATTGGTGTAACGGAATTCGTGTTTAGTGAGTACTGTATCTAAAGGGTATTTAGTGGTAGCCGTTTGTGCAAAACAATAGGAGGCCACCATTAAAAAAGAAAATATTAATTTGAATTTCTGGCTCATAAAAAAATATTATAAAGCATGAATGTTTAGTAAGGTGATAAAGCCGGTTGTTTTAGCTACATTCCTTCCCCCTACCTGATATTAATTTTTATCATTTCCAAATCTTTTGCTGCTGAACTGTTACCATACCACAATTCATATTCGCCGGGTGTTACATCCATTTTTAAAGTATTATCATTGTAAAACTCAAAAGCGTTTGGATGCAAATCAATAACGGCATTCACCGTTTTTCCAGCCGCTACTTCGGTTCTTTTAAAACCTCTTAATGTTTTTATAGGGCCGTTTGCATCATTCACTTTTTTTACATATACCTGCACTATTTCTGTTCCGTTTCTTTTACCTGTATTGGTAACAGGAATGGTAAGTACAATATCCTCACCATTTTTAATTTGTGTTTTATTAAGCTGAGCATTGCCAATATTGAAGTTGGTGTAGCTTAACCCGAAACCAAACTGGAAAAGTGGATCGG
>JADGPY010000035.1 GCA_017882205.1 Chitinophagaceae bacterium | reverse complement strand
TTAAATTAAACGAATCATGGTTCAGAGCTGATCAAATTTCAAACCCACCCCTAATTGATTCAAATGGTTATAAAAATCCGGATAAGATTTATTAATAGCCACCGCGTCTTGGATGGTTGTGCTGCCATTAGCCCCCAATGCTGCTACGGAACAAGCCATTGCAATCCGATGATCATGATGAGAATGAACCGTGGCACCAGATATGCCAGAACCACCGTAAATGAGCATTTCATCATCGTTTAACTCAATAGTCATACCCATCTTTCCAAATTCTCTTTGAAGAGCCACCGATCTATCGCTTTCTTTATGCTTTAAACGCAATACCCCTTTGATCTTCGTTACTCCCTTGCAATATGAAGCCAGGGCCACCAACGGAGGAAAAAGATCAGGACAATCGGTAGCATCAAATTCAAAGGCCTGAAGATTACTTTTAACGACATGAATTCCACCCAGATCATCTGTAAATTGGACATGTGCCTGAACCAATGCTTCAATAATTGACTTATCTGCCTGTGTTGAATTCATTCTTAATCCTTCAATAGTAGCATTTCCGGCAATGGCTGCTGCTACAAGCAAAAAAGCAGCACCACTCCAGTCTCCTTCCACTCTTACTGTACGCTGCCGGTTATTATTAGTTACTGGATTAATGATAAACTCCCGGTAATCATTATGCACGATATCATAACCAAATAAATGTAAAACCTCTAGTGTCAGATCAATATAGGGTTTGCTCGCAAGATCCACTACCTCAATTTGCACCCTCCTCTTACATGCATTTGCAAAGGCAAATAAGATCCCGGTAAGAAATTGCGAGCTAAGTGAACCATCGATCTTAATTGATCCTGGCTGCAAAGGACCCTGGATTCTAATGGGTAATTTTCCATTATTGGAGGAAACCTTAATTCCTAATTGTGGGAATACCTTATCAAAAAAATGCATTGGCCGAATATTAAGAGTCCCCTCTCCTTTCAGTGTTATTGGGTTAGTACTCAAAGCTGCTATCGGACCAAACATTCTTAACCCCAATCCACTCTCCCCGCAGTTGAGCTCATCAGATGTAGGATTAACACCTTTAGAATGAATTACAATATCAGTACCATTCCAATTCAACTCTGCCCCTAATTTTTGAATAACATCCATGGAAGCAAGATCATCATTGCTTTTACCAGGGTTTTGAATAATTGTTTCACCATGGTTAAGCAGTGCGGCTGCGCATAATCTCTGCATCGAACTTTTTGAGGCAGGTGCGTATATATTGCCGGATATGTTTGATGGATGAATGGTGACTTTCAAAATAGTTCGTTGAGGATATTCCCAAGTTGTATAAGAGGAATTGGAAATACGACCCCATCCCCGATCTTATTTAATAAAATAAACTTCATGTCTTTTCCTGAACGCTTTTTATCGCGCAATATAATTTGCCAAACTTTTTGAATGTCCAATTCCAGGTCAAAGGGCAAATGATACTTATTTAAAAGATTGAGAACTCTTTCCCTTTCTTCCAAACTAAAATTATTAAGGCTGATAGAAATGGTTGATGCTGCTGCCATCCCAATACTTATCGCATGCCCATGAGGTAGAGCATACATATTCTCTATTGCATGACCCAACGTATGTCCGAAATTAAGAAGCCTTCGTTCACCCTGTTCAAGTGGATCTGCAGAAACTACCTGGTATTTTATCTGCACATTTCGCTGAATAAGCCTATCCATCTTTAGCGCTGATATTTTAAATTCTTCAAGAGAACTGTTTTCGAGTTCTGCAAACAGATCAGCATCTTTTATACAGGCGTGTTTTATTATTTCTGCAAATCCATTGATCCATTCCTCAGTCGGTAATGTTTTTAGGAATGAATAATCATACAATAAAAATTCAGGCTGTTTAACCGTGCCTACCATGTTTTTATATATTCCAACATCAACCCCGTTCTTACCCCCAATGCATGCATCTACCATGGCAAGTATAGTTGTTGGAACCAGGCAGCATTTAATTCCCCTCATATATAAAGAGGCTATATAGCCGGTCATATCTGTAACTACCCCACCTCCAACGCCAATTAGAATTGTTTCCCGATCTGCTTCTAATTGAATCAATTGATCAATTACATTATCAACTGTGGATTGTTGTTTAAATTTTTCGCCAGCCGGTACTACAATGACCTTCTTATCATTAAATTTTTCGGAATGAAGCTGATGAATATTTTCATCAGTAAGATATACTGTTGCAACCTTAGGCACTAATTTTTCTATAACTGAAAAATCAGCATCAAAGAAGCAGCTTACAATTTTATCCTGAAAAATATATTCAACCTTTTGCATTATAAATCGTCGTTCATGATCTTGTTCTGATGATTGATACTTTCAAGGTGCACCGCATCAAAATATTTGGTAATAAACTCTTTGCTTAGCCCCAGGTGTTCACCCTTTTTGAATGCTCTTTCCAGGATATCGTTCCAACGATGGGTTTGTAAGATAGTGATGTTATTGCTTTTTTTGAATTCACCGATCTTGTCCGCCACTTTCATTCTTTGGCCGATCAACGCAAGCAATTCGTCATCAATGTGATTGATTTGTTCACGTAAGGTAGCCAATGCCGATATAAATTCTTTTGCATCCGTATGTTCTGAACGCCAAATCAATTCACCCAATAATTCAGCCAATCGATGTGGAGTTACCTGTTGGGCTGCGTCGCTCCATGCATTGGCAGGATCAATATGACTCTCGATCATTAATCCTCCAAAATCCAGGTCAATGCTTTTTTGGGCAACTGCTGATAAGTTTGTGCGGTTGCCACAGATATGCGATGGATCACAAATGAGTAGCATTTCAGGAAACCTGCGTTTCATTTCAATTGGTAAATGCCACATGGGAGCATTGCGGTACTCCATGTTACCATAATTGGAAAATCCCCTATGTATCATTCCAATTTGCTTTACACCCACTTTCTGTAACCGCTCAATTCCGCCACACCATAATTCAAGGTCAGGATGAATTGGATTCTTTATCAGAACAGGAATATTTACTCCACGTAGCGCATCAGCCACTTCCTGTACGCTAAATGGGTTAACAGTTGTCCTTGCACCTATCCATAGTATGTCAACCTCAAACTGCAATGCATCCTCTACATGCTTTGCTGTAGCCACTTCAACCGTAATAGGTAACCCTGTTTTTTTCTTAGCCTGAAGCAACCATGGAAGCCCTTTAGTGCCTATCCCTTCGAACATTCCTGGTTTAGTTCGCGGTTTCCAGATACCGGCACGCAATACATCAACCTTTCCTGTATCGGCAAGGGCGGTTGCTGTTGCCAGCACTTGTTCTTCGGTTTCTGCGCTACAGGGGCCGCTAATTATTAGCGGACGTTTATTCCATTTTTCTTGTATTAGGCCATTCATATCACTTGTTTGTTGTTTATTATTAATTATTACTGGTATTTCTAAATCCATGATTCAAATTCTTTATGTGAATATTATCTTTCCCCTTTTGGCATTTCCGTGCTGGTCGCTTGTTTCATTTTGCATATTGTTTATTGAACTCCTTAATTGACTTTCGTTTATTATTCTATTAATGCTTTAGATGGCTCCAACACCTTTTTTATATCATTTGCATGGGTTATTAGCTCTAATAAGTATTCATAATTTTCTTTTTCCAGGCAACTTTTAAATTTCCTCAGTTGAGAAATATGTTCATTCAGTACATCCAGAACATTTTCACGATTTTGCTGGAAAATCGGAAGCCACATTGACGCATTGCTTTTTGCCAACCTCACTGTGCTTTCGAAACCTGCGCTTGCCATTTCAAAAATGGCATTTTCTTCCTTTTCCTTTTCCAGAACAGTATTCGCCAAGGCAAACGAAGAAATATGGGAAATATGACTCACATATGCTGCATGAAGATCATGAGCCCCTGCATCCATATACAGCAGGTGCATTCCAAGACTTTTATACATTTTCTCAGTAATCATTAATGCATCTGCATCGCTTTCTTCTTTATTACAAATCAATACTGCTTTCTCCTTAAAAGCTCCCTCAACTGCAGCAGTTGGTCCACTAAACTCTGTACCCCACATTGGATGGGTGGCTACAAACCTTCCTCTTTTGTTACTTAAATTGGCATTTTTACAAATCGACGTCTTTGTTGAACCAACATCAATAACAACCTGTTGATCAACCAATTCCAATACTTTTTTTATCAATGCATCAGCAGTATTTACGGGAACCGCAAGAATAATGATGTCTGCAGATTTCACTGCAGCATCCAATTCGTTGATCTCATCCACGAGTCCTAAATTCATGGCCTGTTGCTGATGCAATAAGTTTGAATCTACTCCAATAGTTTTCCTTGAAAATCGATTTTGCCTTAATGCCAGTGCCAATGAACCACCGATCAAACCAACGCCAATAATGGCTACAACAACTGGATTATCTTTCAATGCTTGATTATTTATGGATGATTATTGTCAATTGCCTATTGCTTATTGTTTATTTATTTTCTATTGCCCATTGCTGAAATTCTTCCATGCGCTCCCACAATCCTATCTTCTTTTGTGCATAAACTTGCCCTGATATATTGCTCACCTTCACTTCCAAATATACTTCCGGGGGTGAGGAACACATTTGATTTCTCAAGTATTTCATCACTAAATTCATAGCTGTTCTGGTTCTCGGAAGAAATTTTAGCCCATACAAACATCCCGGCCTGTTCTGTATCAAATGTGCAATTCAACGTCTGTAGAAGGTCAAACATTTTCAACCTTCTTGCTTTATATATTTCATTTAGATCATGGAACCAGCTTGAACCTAATTCCAGGGCTTTTGCCGCTGCTAACTGGACTGGCAGGAACATTCCGCTGTCCATATTACTTTTAAAGCGCATTATTTGAGAAATAAGCTCGCTCCTTCCTACTAACATCCCTACCCTCCATCCAGCCATATTGTGGCTTTTACTCAGGGAATTTAGTTCAATAACAACATCCTTTGCCCCCTCTACGGATAGCATGCTCATTGGGGAATCATTCAATATAAAACTATAAGGATTATCATGCACGATAAGTATCTGGTGTTTTCTTGCAAAGGCAACAAAATCAATAAATACTTGTTTAGTAGGTAACTGCCCGGTTGGCATATGCGGATAATTAACAAACATCAGCTTCACTTTCTTAAGATCCATGCTCCCGAGGGCATTAAAATCGGGTAACCATCCGCTTTTTTCAGATAATGCATAGTCAATACAAGCTGCACCAGCTATTGCGGCTACACTTCTATAGGTAGGATAACCTGGATTGGGGATCAATACCTCGTCTCCCTCATTTAGAAAGGTCATGCAGATATGCATTATCCCTTCCTTGCTTCCGATGAGGGGTAATATCTCCGTACCCGGATCAAGTGAAACACCATAACATTGCTTATACCAACTGGCAATGGCATTTCGTAAGATTAGGTGGCCCTTATAGCTTTGGTAGGCATGTTGGCCAGGTTTCAGGGCTTCTGCATATAAAGTTTCAATTACAGAGGAATGTGGCGGCAGATCAGGGCTCCCAATTCCAAGATTAATCACATCCCTGCCTGCCTGATTCAATTCTTCAATCTGGCGAAGCTTTTTCGAGAAGTAATATTCGTCTATCCCATTTAATCGTCTTGCTGGTTCCATTGTCAGACTTTGTTAAAAAAATAAATCCCGGTTTAAGCCGGGATCCTTTTTGTGTATATTTTATATAAAAGTTTCCTGGCTACGGTTTATGGTAGTAATAAAAGTAAAACCAGGTACTCATTTTTGTTATCAACATGTGGTAAAAATACGAAGTCTCATTCAGATTTTGAAATAAAAAAAGCCGTTCTTCTTCTGAACGGCTTTTCGATTGCTTGCCAACACCTTCAACCTTTCGGTAAAATTCATCGTTAGCTCCCCGCAGATGATTATTTATGACTAGTATCCATCTTATTCATGGAACTATCCATTTTATGCATAGAGGTATCGGTACTCATATCCCTCATTTTTGATGTATCTACACTAGTACCAGTACTTATAGAATCTTTTTTAACTTCTGTCGAGGAGGTGGAATTATCTCCACATGCTGCCAGAACAGTAATAACAATTAAAGAAACCAATAGTTTTTTCATTTTTGGAGAGTTAAAATTGTGAATGTTATGATTAATACCATAGTTATTAAAAGGTAACCCTACTCTTTACACTATTTTTTTACGTTTCTTTGGGTTACTTTTCACACCTATTTGTATTAATAACAGCCAAGTGCATACATCTAACCAGGAGCAGGAATTATTAAGGGGTCTGGCGGAGAATGATAGAAATGCCATTGAAACGATTTATAGGCAAAATTTTGGTCTAATTCAGGGGTTCGTAGTTAAAAATAATGGATACCCCGATGATGCAAGGGATATTTTCCAGGAGGCGATGATCGTATTATATGAAAAATCACGTTTGGAATCATTTCAGCTTACCTGCCAGATAAAAACTTACCTGTATTCAGTCTGCCGCCGGTTATGGCTAAAAAGATTACAACAGTTGCAGCGGTTTAACCCACAAATTGAAATGAAGGAAGAAATTGTGGCGGTAGAGGAAGAACTTGAAATGCACGAAAAGAAGAACGCTGATTTCTTATTGATGGAAGATGCGATGAGCAAGATCGGGGAACCATGTAAAAGTCTTTTAGAAGCTTATTACATTCAAAAAAAAACAATGCCTGAAATTGCGGAACATTTTGGCTATACCAATGCAGATAATGCTAAAACGCAGAAATATAAATGTCTGATCAGGCTGAAAAAGATATTTTTTGCACAATATAAAAATGGAGGATAATATGGACGATATTTTATTACTTGATGCAATTGAACGTTACCGTAGTGGGAATATGACACCCCAGGAGAAAAAGTTTTTTGAAGAACTTCGGAAAAACAACCCTGATATTGATCAAATGGCAGTAGAACATTCATTCTTCCTCCAGGAATTGGAAAACCTCGGTGATATCCATGCTTATAAGCATAACCTTGATGAAGTAGAAAATAAACTGGCGAATGAAGGCGTGATTGCGAAAAAACAATTAAAAGGCAAAGCAAGGGTGATTTACATGTGGAACAGGTATCGCAGAACGATTGCAGTGGCGGCTTCTATTGCAGGAATTGTATCGATTGCTACTGCAGGGTTGGTATCTCTTTACTCAGATAAGAAAAAGGATACGCATCTTACCGAATTAAGCTATCAGCTCCAAAAAACACAAAGGGATGTTGATAGGTTAAAAGTTTTGGCTACCATTAAACCTGATGATCATCCTCCAAAACCAAAATTCCCGGCAGCTTTCAGGGCAACAGGTTTTTTAATTGACGGGGCCGGTTATATTGCTACCAATGCCCATGTGATCAACAATGCCAAAAACCTGATTATAGAAAATAAAAATGGGGACCAATTCATAACTGTTCCCGTATATGTGAACAAATTAACCGATCTGGCTATTCTAAAAGTTACAGATACCTCATTCAAAAAAGTAGCTGTGCTACCCTATTCTATACCGAAAAGCTTTGCAGAACTGGGAGAGCAAATATTCACCCTTGGATATCCACGTGAAGAGGTTGTTTACGGTGAAGGCTATTTAAGTGCTAAATCTGGTTATTCGGGTGATACCACTTCATACCAAATCAGCATATCCGTTAACCCAGGTAACAGTGGCGGCCCGGTATTAAACAGGAATGGCGAAGTGATAGGAATCATCAGCAGTAAAGAAACAAACGCTGATGGTGTTGTTTTTGCCATTAAGTCTAAAAACATCTACCAGGCACTAGAAGATATTAAAAAGGATGAGAATATTAAGCTTCCCACCAGAGGCACCGTTAAAGGCCTTGACCGCGTTAACCAGGTCCAAAAAATTGAAGATTGCGTGTTTATGGTGAAAGGAAATTAAGAAAATTTATCCCACAGTTTAGGAGGATATTCTCCTGAAGCAACCAACACATCAAAATCTTTCTTAACAGCCGGAGCATCTTCCTTATAAGTAACACCAAACCATTGGGCTGAAGTAGGAATGATCTTTATTACACCTTCCTCCTGTTTAATAAATGCATCTCCAAGTATGGGTATAAAGAATTCTGCCTTTGGCTCATTGATATGCTCTGTCAGAAATTGTTTAAATAATTTCTCAATGAAAGCAAACACGGAGGAATCAAAGCACCAGAAATTCATACTCACCTTCGAATCGCTTGCCACTTCATGCTTACCATCACTTTCTTCAAATACTATCTTATCACCTTCGGGGTAAATTTTTGTTCGCTCCTTTATACTTATAAGATTTCCATCTTCATCAACTTCACAGACTCCCCTGCTTACAGTTCCATTTTCGGATAATGTCTTCGCCAGATCATACCCGATGATGCTATATTTCTTTGGAGAAACTTCTGTAGTCAAGAAGTTCGCAGCTTTTTCAAAAGCATCCTTCCCATAAAAATCATCTGCGTTTATTACAGCAAAAGGTTCATGAATTACATCTTTTGCGCACAAAACAGCATGCGCAGTTCCCCATGGCTTTTTGCGATCTGCCGGAATAGTGAATCCTTCAGTAAATTCATCAAGCTCCTGGAAAACATAATCTGTTATTACCTTTCCTTTTAGCTTAGGTTCAAATATGTCTTTAAATTGTTGGGCAAATTCTTTTCGAATAATAAACACAACTTTACCAAATCCTGCGCGGACGGCATCATAGATAGAATAGTCCATAATAGTTTCCCCACCCGGACCAAATGACTGTATCTGTTTCATACTTCCATAGCGACTTGCCATCCCGGCTGCTAAAATCAAAAGTGTTGGTTTCATTTATTGATTATTGATTAATAATTTACTAGTGCTCTTTGTTGAGTGTCTATTTAAGGATTGTTGTTTCTTTGCGAAATTAGTAAGAAACTATTGTGCCATAAACTTTATCATGGAAATCATGGACATACACAATCTGAAGGTGTCAATTGATCCTATTCATGAGGACGATCTCCTTAGTAGCAATGTAACACTTTCGGTTTTACGCCTTGATAAAATTGATCCTGAGATTTCTGGTAATAAAATATTTAAGCTTCACTTTTACTTAGAGGAGGCATTAGCTGAGAAAAAGAAAGTAATAACCTTTGGAGGAGCTTATTCCAATCACCTTGCCGCTACAGCGGCTGCTTGCAAGAGAAACAACCTCGCCAGTATTGGAATTGTTCGCGGTGAAAAGCCCATTACGCTTTCACACACTTTGTCTTTTTGTGAAAAGCAAGCTATGAAGTTGAAATTCATTAGCAGGGAAGAATATAAACAGAAAAATGATATCTGTTTCATCAATAAACTGACTGATGAATTTGGTGAATATATATTGATTCCTGAAGGTGGGTTTGGACGGAAAGGAATGTATGGAGCCAGTAAAATAACAAGTTACTATGAATCCACTAAGTACTCACATATCTGTTGTCCGGTAGGGACAGGAACCACTTTAGCCGGATTGATAAGCAGCTCAAATAAAAAAGTTCAGTTCATTGGTTTTAGTGCCTTAAGAGGTCTGGACGATTTTGATGAACGAATGTTTTTACTGCTTCGGGATAAAAGTTATACAAATTACATCTTGAACAACGACTTTCATTTTGGTGGTTTTGCTAAAAGAACCCCAGAACTTATAGCATTTATGAATACATTTTATTTAAAGAACAAAATACCAACAGATTTTGTTTATACCGGTAAAATGATGTTTGGCATTTATAACCTTATTAAAAATCATTTTTTCGAAAGTGGCAGCAAGGTATTGTGCATTCATACAGGAGGGTTACAAGGTAATCGATCGTTGCCTGGAGGCACCTTATGTTTTTGAATTGATTTAACAGTCCTTTATCTTTACCCACCACTAACTAATCATTACTTTCGTTCTCAAGCCTATGCGAAGATTATTGATCATTATGTTTGTCCTGGTTAACCCTACTAAAGTATTACTTGCCCAGGATACATTACCAAAATTATCTGTTGTCTCTTCAAGTAATCATAATGTAATTAGCTGGACCAATCCCTATACATCACTCACTACAATAAATATCCAGCGATCTTTTGATAGTTTGAAGAACTTCAAAACAATAGGTAGTGTATTGGATGTTAAAAATAAAACAAATGGATTTGTTGATGCCAGGCCTTCTTCAGGCATCCAGTATTACAGGCTATTTCTATCTTTTGAAGGAGGTACTTATATTTTCTCCAGTTCTTACAGACCTTCAATTGATACTTCTAATTATGTTCCAAAGGAATTCCAATCTGCGATAGTAAATACCTGGTTTGAACCCTCAAAATTTGTATATACCGGCCGGGAGAATAATGTAATTATATCATTACCCCTTGCAGCCAAAAAAAAGTACCAGGTAAAATTCTTTGAAGAGAACGGGACCTTTTTATTTGAACTGTCTAAAATTTCAGAGCCATACCTTACAGTTGACAAAGTTGATTTTGTTCATGCCGGCTTATTCAATTTTGAACTATATGAGGATGGGGTGCTGATTGAAAAACATAAGTTCTATATACCCAAAGATAGCAAACCGGTACCGAGCCTAAATGAACAGGGGAAAAAACAGTTCTAAGTTGGAGAACAGTTCTAGTTCTAAGTTCTTAGAACTAAGAACTCAGAACCGTGTTTAGAATTTCTGCTGAAAACACATATTGAAAATTCACTAACAGTTTCTTCTTTACTTCCTCTATATCAACAGGCTTCTTTAATTCTTTTTCAATCGAGGTAACCTGCTTATTCTGAATTCCGCAGGGAATAATATTATTAAAATATGATAGATCTGTATTGACATTTAGGGCGAATCCATGCATAGTGATCCACCTGCTGCAACGAATCCCCATCGCACATATTTTCCGTTCATTGCCTCGAGATCCCGGATCAAGCCATACTCCTGTTTCACCAGGGCTTCTTTCGCCTTTCAATCCATATTCAGCAATTGTTTGAATGATTACTTCTTCAAGGCTTCGTAAATATTTACCGATATCAGTATAAAATTTCTCAAGATCAAGAATTGGATAACCGACTATTTGTTCCAATCCATGGAAAGTAATATCCCCGCCCCTATTGGTTTTAAAAAATTCTATTTCCTTTTCACTCATTTCCTCTTCACTTAACAATACATTGTTCATACTACCACTTTTACCCAGGGTATAAACCGGAGGATGCTCACAAAAAAGTAAATGGTGTTTTGTAGGAAGCAATGCCGGATCTGTAATGCCTAATGCTCCACTTCGTGCTGCCGTCTTGATGTTTAAATTTTGACGTACTAATTCTTCCTGGTAATCCCAGGCAGATTTGTAATCTATAATTCCAAGATCTTTGTAGATGATTTGTTGCTTATCCAATGCAAAAATTTAATTTGCAAAGATAACTATCTGAAGATGGATATTGAAGATGCACAATTGGATGAACAGGAGGAATTGTTTGAAAGACTAACCATTGTTGCAGACAAAGGCCAGGAACCATACAGGATTGATAAGTTCCTTATGAACAGGATAGAAGGTGCAACAAGAAATAAAATACAGCAAGCCATTCAAGCAGAGAGAGTATTGATCAATGACAAACCGGTAAAATCAAATTATAAGGTTAGAGCACATGACAAAATCGTACTATATGAAAGCCGGCTCCCAGAAACAACACAAATCATTCCGGAAGATATCCCCATTAATATTATTTATGAAGATGAGGACTTGATGATAGTTAATAAACCGGCAGGGATGGTGGTGCATCCAGGTACTGGTAATAGCAGTGGAACCCTTGTTAATGCAGTGGCCTGGCATCTGAAATTACAGGATCCAACTATCGATGAAAGCTCATTATCACGCTTTGGACTTGTGCATCGGATTGATAAAAATACAACAGGTCTTTTAGTAATCGCCAAGAGTCAGAAAGCAATGAATGACCTGGCAAAACAATTTTTTGATCATACTGTCCATAGAAGATACATCGCATTGGTATGGGGTGACTTTGTAACAGAAAAGGGTACAATACGAGCACATGTTGGCCGTCACCAACGATTCAGAAAATTATTCACTTCATACCCCGATGGTGAATATGGGAAAGATGCTATTACTCATTATAAGGTCCTTGAACGTTTTAATTATGTCACATTGTTAGAATGCAGCCTTGAAACAGGCCGTACCCACCAGATCAGGGTGCACTTGCAATCCATAGGGCACCCCTTGTTCAACGATGATTCTTATGGTGGTGACAGAATTGTAAAAGGAACCGTTTTTACTAAGTACAAACAATTTGTAGAGAACTGTTTTGAAATTTGTCCAAGACATGCATTGCATGCAGGTGAACTTGGTTTTATTCATCCCAGAACACGCAAGGAAATGAAATTTGAATGTGAACTTCCTGACGATATGAAAAATGTTATCGAAAAATGGAGGAAGTATTCTCAAAATAAAAATCATGCGAATTAGATGATCACATTTAGGAAGGTAGAAGAAAAAGATCGTGCTTTTATTGAAAAACTTTACAGAAGTACCAGGGAAAATGAACTAAACTTAACAAACTGGACAGAACTGCAAAAACAAAGTTTTATAATAATGCAATCTATAGCGCAACAAACGGACTATAGAAGTAAATACCCTGATGCCACTCATGAAATTATCCTGTATAAAAAACAGCCTGCCGGAAGATTATACCTTGCTGAATCAAACACTCATTTCCTGGTAATTGATATCTCCTTGCTTCCAACCTTTCAAGGCAAAGGAATTGGCACGATCATTTTAAAGGAACTGGCTGAAAAAGCTCATAAAAAAAACAAAATCCTTTGTCTTAATGTTCGCCGGCAAAATCCTGCGTTGAATCTTTATCTAAGATTAGGATTTAAAAAAATCAGCGCTAATGGAGACTATGATTATTTGGAGCTCTCTTGAAGTTGAACCAATGAGCGAAGCGAGAAGCTATTTTCTAAAATCAAACAACGTAGCAGTAAATATTCCTCTTTCTCTTTTTTTGAAGATCACTTTCCAGTTGCCATTGTAGCGTATGAGTGATGGTACCAGGTATTGTCCAAATTTTGTCATCTCAACCTGCATTTGTACATTAAAATCATACACTCCGGCATCATAGCTAAGTGCATAGTTGCGGGCAACAATCTCGAATGTTTTATCATTAAACCAGGTAGTCATCTCATCTATGACCACCTCACTTTTTTTATCATCTTTCACCTTGATCTTGAAAATATAGCAACTGGTCTTATTATATTCATCCATATCGATACTCATGTCATATTTATCAGACATGTTATCATCAAATATTGCTGTCTTATTCCCCATCAATGGAATTCCGTTAATTTTTCTTCCTGGATTAAAAAACAGCATTTTGAGTTGTTGCTTATTCCTCTCCATGCCGCTTACACCAGTGGTTGAAAACTCATGCCCTTTAACAATATTATCTTCCCCACAGACATTGTCTTTGGTAAAAAACAAACCTGCATACATTTCGCAAGTGTAATAGTTGAAATTCTTTTTTTCATCATATATATCCCCGGTTGTTGTTTCCTCCAGTACTTCCATCCGACGGCAATTATTATTTCTTACTTGTCTTATTTTACTAAGGAGAGTGGCTTTAGGTACCCCATTTTTATCCACCAACCGAATATCATTCAATGCAGTGAACCCAATAATATGCAGGGTTCTGAAAGCTTTGTAAAAAGTAGTGTCATTCTTTACCCTATCGATGAATGCAGGTACATTCAATTTATTATTGATGACGATCTCGGATAGGGTTATAACCTTTCCTTCAACTTTTATGGAAGTATCTTTTTTGCCTTGGGAAAAAAGTGAATATGGAAATAATAAAACTATAAGGGCCGCAAAAACTTTATCCAACATTTTTATAATTAAACTATAAACATTGATTCCAGAACAAGAAGACGCTCGTTGTCAAAACTTTGTAAGCCATCATTCCACTGGCTATTTCTGAAATGACATCTTATAATCAACGCTTATTTTTCCTTTAGTGATGTCATCCAATTTACGCTTTAGCAGTTTTCGTTTTAAAGGCTTCAGATGATCTATAAATAATTTCCCATCAATATGATCGTATTCATGAAGTATGACACGAGCTGTAATTCCATTAAACGTTTTGGTACGGGGGATGAAATTTTCATCAACAAAATTGAGTGTCACTTCTTCCCTCCTGTAAATATCTTCACGAATTTTCGGTATGCTAAGACACCCTTCATTATATAGCCAATCAATGCCCACAATAGAAGCGGTGTGGGCATTAATAAAAACACCTTTATAGCCTTCATCATTAGGATAATCAAGCCTTTCATCCTCGTCAAGATTCTGAATGATCTGTACGCTATCCATTGTGAATAATCGAATGTCGTGATTTACCTGGGGTGCGGCTAATCCAACCCCTTTGCTGTTGTACATAGTTTCCCACATATCCTCAATTAATTTTGGAAGACCCGCGTGATATGCACTAATATCCTTGCAAACTTTTCTTAAAACCGGCGCACCGTATGCAACAATCGGAAGAATCATTAAATTTATTTTTCAGCTGCAAAGATAACGAATTGGGAAAACAACCTTAAATTGAACCACAGCGATACAACGGCACATCGACAGAAATCCACGCTGTGTCGGTGTGCCGTTGTATCGGTGTGGTTCAATTTATAACCTATTTATTGATTGCAAATACTCCTGCAACATAATAGTTGCGGCAACCCTATCAATAATACGCTTGTTTTGCCTATCCTTTTTCTTTAAACCCATCTGAACCATAGCTTGAGAAGCAAGTTTAGATGTATATCGTTCATCAACAGTTATTATTGGAATGGTTGGAAACTCTTTTTTCAATTTAACAATTGCCGCCCGTACGAGCGGGGTAGCATGCGTGTCGGATTCATCCCAATTCTTTGGTTCCCCTATGATGATCAACTCAACTTGTTCCTGTTCAAAGTATTTTTTTAGAAAGTTGATCATATCCTTAGAATCAATGGTACTAAGAGCTGTTCCAATGATTTGCAAAGGATCGGTTACTGCTATCCCTGTTCTCTTTAATCCATAATCGATCGCCAGGATCCTTGCCATAGTGGTAAATTAAAACCCCTTCTTCAAACTTTAAAAAATAAATCCAACATCACAAAGATGCTAAAGATAACTGAAGCTATTCCATTAGCAGTCATGAATGCCAGGTTGACACGACTAAGATCATTCGGTTTTACAAGCGAATGTTGGTAGATCAACATCCCTACAAATACTGTTACCCCAATCCAGTAATAAAGACCGAATTGTCCATAAATACCAGCAGAAATAATACATATTGCACTTAGTAAATGCAATATTTTTGAGATAAGTAATGCGTTTTTTTTGCCCACGATTGCGGGTATAGACCAGAGTAAGTTCGTTTTATCAAATTCTTCATCCTGCAAAGCATAGATGATATCAAACCCACTCACCCAAAAAAGAACGGTAAATGAAAATATTAATGGTAGCAGTTCAAATCTCCCAGTGACAGCCAGAAATGCCCCTATCGGTGCCAGGCTCAAACCAATCCCAAGAATAAGGTGACATAAAGCAGTAAATCTTTTGGTGTAACTATAGAATAAGATCACAAACAAAGCCACAAAGCTTAGCCATAAACATATTTTATTGATAAAATAGCAGCAAAAGATAAATGCAATACAATTAATAATAACAAACGATAAGGCATTCTTTGGAGTTATCAGGCCTTGTGGAATTTCCCTGATAGCGGTCCTGGGATTCATCGCATCATATTTTGCATCAAGCCAACGATTAAATGCCATTGCGGCACTTCTTGCAAATATCATACAAAGCACCACCAGGATCAGCAATTCCCACCATGGCCTTTGAATAACCTGGCTTTTAACGATGGCTAAAGAGAAACCGATCATTGCAAAAGGCATGGCAAAAATAGTATGACTAAACTTTACCAACGATAAATACCTTTTCCATGTTCCTAATTGCTTTATAGCCCCTCCCTGTTGTGTACTCATTAATATAACTTGATCATGTTAATCTCTCAGATGAACTTGTGCTCTTGCAACTTCCCACAGTACTATGCCAGCAGCTACCGAAATATTCAACGAATGCTTCATCCCAAATTGTGGAATTTCAATGCAACCATCACATTCGGCAATGCTGCTTTCTTCTACTCCAGTAACTTCATTTCCGAAAATGAATGCAATCTTCTGAAAATTTAAGGTTTGCAATTGTTCCAATGAAATACTTTTATCTACCTGCTCAATCGAATAAATTGTATATCCTTGTTCACGAAGACACATTACCGCCTCAACCGTTGTTTTAAAATATTTCCATGAAACGGTTTCGGTAGCACCCAATGCAGTTTTATCTATCTCTTTCCTCGGTGGTTGTGCTGTATACCCTGTGATGTAAATACTTTCTATTAAAAACGCATCAGCAGTCCTGAACACACTGCCTACATTATGCATACTGCGGATGTTTTCCAATACTACAATAACCGGTATCTTTGTAGCGCCTCTGAATTCATCCACCGATTTCCTGTTCAATTCATCCATGCTAAGCTTTCGCATTGTGCAAAGATAATTTACTATGGGGGAGTAATTCATGGAGAATAAATTTAGACTCTTTAATACAAATAGAGGAAAATAACAAGCCATTCTTGCGGATTAACCCAATCTGTAGAGTAAGTTTATGTTAACATCATTTGGAAATAATAAAGCATTTTCTAACTGTATTTGCCTTGTACCTTAGCATTCCAAATAACAAATGATCAATGGACAATGACCAATTAATATGAGTTCAAAGCCTAACGATACCCCAATGATGCAACAGCATAATGCTATTAAGGCTAAATACCCTGATGCAATACTCCTTTTCAGGGTGGGTGATTTTTATGAAACATTCGGATCAGATGCAATTACCGCCTCCCGGGTATTGGGCATTACACTTACACGTCGCAACAATGGCTCTCCCACATCTTCTGAACTTGCAGGTTTTCCCCATCACTCGCTAGATACCTACCTGCATAAATTAGTGAAAGCCGGATTTCGGGTGGCCATTTGCGACCAGATGGAAGATCCGAAACTGGCTAAAGGAATTGTAAAACGTGGGGTAACAGAAATGATAACCCCTGGTGTAGCTACAAATGATAAATTACTTGAACATAATCGAAATAATTTTCTTTGCGGTATACACTTCAATGAAGAACAGATAGGCGTTGCTTTTCTTGATATTTCTACAGGGGAATTTTTTGTTACTGAAGGTGATAAAGAATATGCTGATAAATTATTACAGAGCTTTCAACCCGCAGAAGTGATTTTCCAGCGCAACAGGCAGAAATATTTCAAAAGTTATTTTGGCAATAAATATTACACCTATTCATTGGATGAATGGGTATTTGCAGAAACCTACAGCAAAGAAAGTTTACTGAAACATTTTGGAACATTAAATCTTAAAGGATTTGGTGTGGAAGACCTTTCTTGCGGTATAATTGCTGCAGGCGCGATCCTGCATTATCTGAAAGATACAGAGCATCCAAATCTTCAGCATATAACATCGTTACAACGAATTGATAAGGAAGATCATCTCTGGATGGATCGTTTTACCATCCGAAATCTTGAATTACTTGGGGGAGTAGAGGGCAACAGTTCTTTATTGAAAGTGCTGGACAATACAGTTTCCCCGATGGGAGCCCGCCTTTTGAAACGATGGATGGTACTTCCTCTTACAGAAATCTCTAAAATTGATGAGCGACTGAACCTGGTAGCATTCCTGATCAAGTCGGTTGATTTGCGTACTAATATCACACATGCTATAAAACAAACAGGGGATGTAGAAAGGTTAGTAAGTAAGATCCCATTGAAGAAGATCAATCCCCGCGAAGTACTTCACATTGCAAAAGGATTATTGCAGGTAGGGATCATCAAATCATTATGCGATAGTTCCGAAGATCCATACCTTAAAAGACTTGGCGATTCCCTAAATCCCTGCAAATACATTGCTGACAAAATTCTAAAAGAGATTGTTGAGAATCCTCCGATTGCAGCAAGTAAAGGAAATGTGATTGCATCCGGAGTAGATGAAACTTTGGATGATCTAAGAACCATAGCATCCAGTGGCAAAGAATACCTTGTCAGGATTCAACAGCAGGAACAAGATAGGACAGGTATTTCGTCTTTACGCATAGGCTTCAATAATGTTTTCGGTTATTATCTTGAAGTAACCAATACTCATAAAAGTAAAGTGCCACCTGAATGGATACGCAAACAAACCCTCACTAATGCAGAACGATATATCACTCCCGAACTCAAAGAGTATGAGGAAAAGATTACAGGGGCAGAAGATAAAATGTTGCTCATTGAGCAACAGCTATTTGAAAAGTTAATGAATGAGCTGCAGGATTACATCTCCCCAATGCAGGTAAATGGTCATGTAATGGCAGTACTTGATTGCCTTGCTTGCTTTGCAAACAATGCCATTCATTATAATTATAAAAGACCTGAACTGCATGATGGTTACCAATTGAGCCTCAAAGAAAGCCGGCATCCTGTTATTGAAAGGAACTTGCCATCTGGAGAAAGTTATATCGCAAATGATATTTCACTTGATCCTACGAATCAACAAATCATTATCCTTACCGGTCCCAACATGAGTGGCAAAAGTGCTATACTCAGGCAAACTGCACTGATAACATTAATGGCACACATGGGAAGCTTCGTTCCTGCCGATGAAGCGTTTATCCCTCTTACAGATAAAATTTTTACAAGGGTTGGCGCCAACGATAATCTTGGTAGCGGTGAAAGCACATTCATGGTTGAAATGAACGAAACTGCAAGTATTATCAACAACCTCACTGCCCGTAGCCTCATCTTGCTTGATGAGATCGGCCGTGGAACATCTACCTATGATGGAATCTCTATTGCCTGGAGTATTGTAGAATACCTTCATCATTCAGTTCATGCGCCTAAAACACTTTTTGCTACCCATTACCATGAATTAAATGAACTGGAAAATAAACTTTCAAGAGTAAGAAACTTTCATGTCACTAATAAGGAAGTTGGAAATAAGATTATTTTTTTAAGAAAACTTGCCCAGGGCGGAAGTACTCATAGTTTCGGAATTCATGTTGCAAAAATGGCTGGGATGCCTCCTTCACTGGTAGATCGTGCAACCGAGATCATGAAGCAGTTGGAAACCAAACACGTAGATGAGGAGATCGGCGATTCAGTAAAAAAGCTTTCCACTCCAAAAGTTCAACTCTCTATATTTGATGCTCATAGTGCAACTTTCGATGAGATACGAAAATTGCTTGAAAATTTTGATATCAACCGGCTTACTCCGGTGGAGGCCCTTATGAAGCTCAATGAAATTAAGAATTTATTGAAATAAGTCCGTGGCAACCCCTTTCGAGCGAAGCGAGAAAACTAATATTCATACACTTCATACCCCCATGGCTCCAAACTAAAAACGTGTTGCGGGTTTAGTTTTTTCATCCCGCTTCCAAAAACATCCTTCGGTTGACCAACTATGCTTTTATCTTTTATTGTAAGCTGTTGTGGCTGGTTTGAAAGATTTAATACCACAAGAACCTTATGCCCCGCTTTCTCTCTCATGTAGGCAAATATTGCCAAATCATTCGCAGTGGTGATCCTTTTATAGGAAGCATCTGCAGCCAGAGCAACATTCCTGCGGCGTAGTTTCAAAAGCGTGGTATAAAATGGCGCCATCTCATAATTCCCCCATTCGATCGGATCTTTGACAAAAAACTTCAACCTTTTACTATTCTTAACTTCCTGACCGGAATAGATCAATGGTACACTTTGGTACATTGTCTGGGTAAAGACCGCAAATGTTTTATATGCATTCCCATATTTTTCAAATTCAGTACCATTCCAGCTATTTTCATCATGATTCGTAGTGAAATACATGCGGAGTGCATCTTTGGGGAAGGTTGAAATATTGTGCTGGAGAACTGAATCAAAATAAGACAAGGATCGCTTTCCGTTATAGAGATCAGCCATTGGCCCCATTACGCTCCAGGTGTAGGTTTCATCAAAACCCGCATTGTGAAGTTCAGGTTTCTCACTTTCCGCAAGCATGAATACATTTTTAATTTTTCTCAATGAAAAAATGCATTGCTTCCAGAAATCTGCTGGTACATCTGTAGCAACATCACATCTAAATCCATCAATATCACTTGTTTTTATCCAGAACTTCATGGCATCAATCATACTATCCCGAAGTTCAGGGCTTGAATAATCCAACTTGCGTGTATCAGTCCAATCAGGATTTGGAGGAATGATTGTTCCATTATTATCTTTCATATAAAAATTGGGGTGATTAGTGATCCATGGATTATCAGGTGAAGAATGATTGGGAACCCAGTCTGTAATAACTTTAAAACCCATTTTGTGGGCATGTTTTACAAGGGCTATCCATTCCGCCATAGTACCGAATTCCTGACTTACAGCTTTATAATTTCTAACAGCATAATAGCTACCAAGATCACTGGACGTCATTTTTCTTCCTTCTATTCCAATCGGAGTAATTGGCATAAACCATAAAATCTCTACACCCATCTTTCGAAGTCTTGGCATATGCTTTTCAAATTCCTTAAAAGAACCGGCCTCTGAGTACTGGCGAAGATTTACTTCATAAATATTGCTTTGCTCACTCCATGCGGGATGCGTAAAATGTTGGTTTGTTTTCTGGCAAAATGATTTCATTGATCCGCAACAAAGCAACATGCAGACTAATAAACCTATGTTCATTTTCATGTTGAATATTTTCCTGAAATTAAACAATAGAAAGAAAATCAAAATTTAAAATAGTTTTCCTTGAATTCCCTTTCTGCCGGCCGGCCGGCGTAGTAATAATCTTTGAGCGAAGCGAGAAGATTCTATCTTTATGTCTAAACCAAGTTCCGGATGATTCCTAATCTCCCGCTTTATATCCCAAGTTTGTTTATCCTGGCCATTATTTTCACCTATTCATTTCTTATCATAGCGGTACATAAAAATAATTCAACCAAAACCACTATAATTGTTTCAGGAATCATTCTCATATGGCTCACCATTCAATATATTTTAGCAAAGAATAATTTTTACCTGGTAACAAATACTTTTCCTCCCCGTTTTGCCCTATTGATCTTACCTCCCCTTTTGATGATCCTGGCTTTATTTATTTCCGGGAGGGGACGAAGATTTATTGACAGTCTTCCCATCTCAACATTAACCTTGCTTCATGTGGTCCGGATCTTAGTGGAGATCATTCTGTTCAGGCTTTTCGTTTATCGATGCGTACCCATACTAATGACCTTTGAAGGAAGAAATTTTGATATCCTGGCAGGTTTATCAGCACCCTTTATCTTTTACTTTGGTTATATTAATAAAAGTCTTAGCAGGGGCTTTCTCCTTGCATGGAACAGCATTACTCTATTGCTACTTTTTAATATTGTAGTAATTGCTATATTTTCAACACCATCCCCATTCCAAAAACTAGCTTTTTTACAACCTAATATAGCAATCCTCTATTTTCCTTTCAACTGGTTACCCAGCTTCATAGTTCCGACTGTACTATTTGCTCATCTGGTTTCATTTAGAAGATTAATGAGGTCTGAAACTTGATTCGGGCTTCGGTAATGCGAAGCAAGAAAGCTCTATTTCTCCCCATTTGCCTTTAGCTTTGCGGAAATGCATCTATGGAAAAAAAATCAATGTACTACCACGATTATTTACAGCTCGATAAAATTTTGAATGCACAGGATCCGGAAAGCTTTAAAGAAGGTAGGGAACCAGCACACGATGAAATGCTATTCATCATAGTTCACCAGGCCTACGAACTCTGGTTCAAGCAGGTGCTTTATGAACTGGAGTTTGTTATGAATGTATTCAAGAAGACCAATATTGATGATAATTCAGAAGATCTGAACCTTGTACGACACCGGCTTAACAGGGTAATAAAGATCAATGAACTGCTTAATCACCAGGTTGACCTGGTAGATACTATGACCCCCCTGGATTTTCTTGAATTTAGAAACCTGCTAATACCTGCATCGGGATTTCAAAGTGTACAGTTCAGGCAGGTAGAAGCAACATTAGGGCTTGATATGCAGAAACGGTTTGCAAAAGATTACTATAAACGCACAAACGAAGGCGGATTTCTTCCTACTGATTTTGATAAAATCAATGAAATAGAAAAACAAGAATCATTACTTCATCTTATAAACAACTGGCTTGAACGAATGCCATTTTTTGAATTGGACTTCTGGAAGAATTATCAAATACACTTCCCTTTGACAGAACACTTGCATCCTTTCTGGAGTGATTACAGAACCATTTACAAAACTGGTTTAACAGAGAGGGAAGCCTCCAAGATCAATGACTTCGATCTTATTTTTTTCAACAACCAGGGCAGTTTTACTGAAGAACAGGCTGCAGCTATGAGGCCTGTGATATCTGCAAAAGCATTGAAGGCGGGTCTATTTATAATGCTCTACAGAGACTTCCCGGTTTTTCAAACTTCTTACCAGATCCTGGATGCTTTAGTTGAGATCGATCACCAAATGGCCACATGGCGACATAAACATCTTGTTATGGTCCGTAGAATGATCGGAATGCGGATGGGAACTGGTAATACAAGTGGAGGAGGATATCTTGAGGGTGCGTTAAGCAAACATTATGTTTTCAAAGATATTGCCGGTCTTTCAACCTTTCTCATAGAAAGAAAAAAACTACCGAAACTTCCACAAGATCTAATAAGGAAGTTAAGCTACAACTAATAAGTTTTGTAAACAAATACCAGGCTCAATTTATCCATGTGGATACTAGTTTAAACAAATTCATCAGCGATACAGGTTTTTGTTCCAGGCGTGAAGCAGACAAATTAATAGCTGCAGGGAGAATAACTATAGATGGTATTCCTGCAAAATCGGGAAATAGGGTTAATGATAAATCAATTGTAACGATTGATGGAGAGCCATTGAAAGCAAAGGAGAAAACAATATATCTTGCTTTTAATAAACCGGCTGGCATTTCTTCAACAACAGATCTAAAAGATAAACAAAACATTATTGATTTCATTCATCACCCTAAAAGAATATTCCCTATAGGCAGACTGGATAAGGCTTCTGAAGGATTGATCTTTCTGACCAATGATGGCAATATTGTAAATAAGATACTTCGCGCAGGCAATAATCATGAAAAGGAATATCTTGTTACAGTAGATAGGCCTATCACTAATGAGTTCATTCGCCTTATGGGTAATGGGATAAAAATTCTTGGTACTGTTACAAAAAAATGTTTTGTAAAACAAGATCAGAAAAATGTTTTCCGCATCATTTTAACCCAGGGCCTTAACAGGCAAATAAGACGAATGTGCCAGTCCCTCGGCTACAACGTCACCCGCCTTGTGAGAATACGCATAATGAACATTACCTTAACGGGGATTGCACCTGGGAAATGGAGGTATCTGACAGATAATGAAATTCGTAAAATCAATGAGCTTGTAAAGGATTCTATCAAAACCGAAGAGGCCTCCCTCTGAATATTTTTTTTCAACATTCTAAAATAATGGCCTGTATTTTGTTTTACTAAATAAAACACGTTTATGGACCCAAATGAATGGCCAGATAATCCCGCAGAAGCTGAAGCTTTTTAGTCTTATTATTGAGGAACTGAAGGATTTAGATGCAGGCTATAAGCTTTTCTATCACCGCATCAACTTCTGATTTGGTATTATGCCGGCTAAAAGAAAATCGAACAGTTACCTGGTTAGGGTTGTTATTAATAGCCCGAATAACATGGCTTCCCGCATCTGCCCCTGAGGTACATGCGCTTCCCCCACTTGCACAAATATTATTAATATCAAGATTAAATAACAACATTTCTGATTTTTCAGATTTCGGAAAAGAAACACTCAGAATGGTATACAGGCTTTTTCCTGTAGGATCACCATTGAAATAAACACCTGGAATATCACGCTGTAGGGCATCCATCATGTACATTTTAACCTGCTGGATAGTATCCTTATCTTTTTCATAATCTGCTGTGGCAAGTTCAAGAGCTTTAGCAAAACCAACTATTCCATAAAGATTTTCGGTACCTGCCCTTATATTTCTTTCCTGCGAACCCCCATGTATAAAGGGTTTTATTTTTATATTTTCATTAATGTATAAAATGCCAACCCCTTTTGGACCGTGAAATTTATGGGCAGCTCCTGTAATAAAATGTACAGGAGTATTCCGCAGATCAAAAGGATAATGCCCAACTGTTTGAACTGTATCGGAATGGGAGATGGCGTTATATTTCTTGCACATCATTCCCACTGCATGAAGGTCAAGCAAATTCCCGATCTCATTATTTGCATGCATCAGGGTTACAAGGCACTTTTCATCACTTTCTGATAACAGGCGCTCAAGATCTTCCAAATCAATATGCCCATTTGGAAGTACCTTCACATAATCAAGTTCTACCTTGTCGTTGCATTGTAAATACTCAACCGTATGAAGAGTTGCATGGTGTTCAATCTTAGAAGTAATAATACGTTTGCAGCCAAGGTCGCTTACAGATGCACATATGGCGGTATTACTACTCTCAGTACCGCCACTGGTGAAGAATATTTCTGCAGGGTGTGCATTTAGAATTTTGGCAACAGATTTCCTTGCATTTTCAATAGCCATCCTCGTTTCCCTGCCATAAGAATAAATGGAGGATGGATTACCAAACTTTTCGGTAAGGTAAGGCATCATTGCTTCAAGCACTTTTGGATCAAGTGATGTTGTAGCTGCGTTATCAAAATAAATTCTTTTCATACTACATTGCCTCACTGATATCTTTCATAAGCTTCCGCGCAATATTTTCTGCCGTGGTCTCAAAATTACTTTCTGAATAAATACGGATAATAGGCTCTGTATTACTTGTTCTCAGATGTACCCAGTCTTCGTTGAATTCAATCTTCAACCCATCTTCTGTGTTCATGGGGTTGTTCTTATATTTTTCCTTAATCTTTTTGAAAACTTCTTTCACGTCAATCCCCTTCTCAAGCGTGATTTTATTTTTTGAGATGAAATAAGCAGGATAAGAACCACGCAATTGCTTGATACTTTTTTTTGAATGAGCCAGGTGTGTAAGAAATAAGCCAATTCCGATCAGAGCATCCCTGCCATAATGAAAATCAGGAACTATAATACCCCCATTACCTTCTCCACCTATTGATGCATTTACCTGCTTCATTTTTTTCACTACATTCACCTCTCCTACTGCAGACGGAAAATATTCCCCACCATGCTTCCGGGTAATATCTTTTAATGCTTTTGTTGACGACATGTTACTTACCGTATTTCCCTTTCTTTTACTAAGAATATAATCTGCTACCGCAACCAGGGTATATTCCTCACCAAACATGCTGCCGTCTTCACAAACAAAACAAAGCCTGTCTACATCAGGATCCACAGCAATGCCAAGATTAGCATTGTGCTTTTTTACTTCATTGCTGAGCTCAGTAAGATGCTCTGGTAAAGGCTCTGGATTGTGAGCAAATCTTCCATTGATCTCTTCATTAATCACCAACACTTCCTTCACACCTAATGCCTTTAAAAGTGCCGGAACAAACATTGCTCCTGTGCTGTTAATTGCATCTACTACAATCTTGAATTTGCACTTTTTGATAGCAGCGATGTCCACTAACTCATAGTTCACAACAGCATTTATATGTTTTTGGAGATAAGTATCGTTTACTTCATAATTCCCTAATTTGTCAACAGTAACAAAATTTATTTCCTTTTCCGCTAATTCCAGAACAGCCTGACCTTCTTCAGCATTAATAAACTCTCCATTACTATTAAGTAGTTTCAAGGCATTCCACTCTTTTGGGTTATGGCTTGCAGTTAAAATAATCCCACCGGAGGCATTTTCTTCTTTCACAGCTATTTCAACGGTGGGCGTAGTACTTAGACCCAGATCTATCACATCAATCCCTAAAGACAACAATGTGCTTGAAACAATCCTGTTTACCAGTTCACCGCTGATCCGGCCATCCCGCCCGATCACCACTTTTTTTCCTGTTGAATGATTAAGGAGCCATGTACCAAAGGCTGCTGTAAATTTTACAATATCAATAGGTGTAAAATTTTCACCTGGTTTACCACCAATCGTTCCTCTTATCCCTGAAATGCTTTTGATCAATGCCACGGTTTCTTGCGTTTTATGAGGGTGCAAATGTAAATAAAAATTAGGTATCAGGTTTCAGGTTTCAGAAGAAACGGTTTTCCTGATACCTGATACCTGAAACATGATACCTTGCTTAATTACTTATTCGCTAATTTGCATATTAATGTTACTTATGCCAGAGAAAACTTGGTTTAAAGGATGGTTCAACTCGCCTTATTATCATAAGCTTTATTTTCAACGTGACGAAGCTGAAGCCGCTGCTTTTATTAATAAGTTGATTGATCATCTTAAACCGGCACCTTTATCAACCATGCTGGATGTAGCATGTGGTAAAGGCAGGCATTCTATCTTGCTTTCAACCAAAGGCTTCGATGTTACAGGTATTGATCTTTCTGAAGACAGCATCCTGGAAGCAAAAGAATTAGAAACAGAGCATCTCCAGTTTTTTTTGCATGATATGCGCCTACCGTTTTGGATCAACTATTTTGATTATGCATTTAATTTTTTTACCAGTTTTGGATATTTCAAAACCCGTCGTGAGCATGATAACAGCATTCGAACCATTGCTCAATCACTAAAACATAATGGTGTTTTTGTTTTGGATTACCTGAATGTGCATTATGCTGAAGATCACCTTGTGCATAAGTCTGAGAAGCAGATAGATGAGGTAAATTACTTTATAACAAAGTGGTATGATGAAACACATTTTTATAAAAAAATCGTTGTGGAGGATGAAAACCTTGAAGACCCATTAGAATACACTGAAAAAGTTGCCAAATTCTCCCTTGGCGATTTCACAGATATGTTTGCTTTCCAGGGATTACAGATACAGGAAGTGTATGGGGATTATGCTTTTAATAATTATGATGTAAGAAAATCACCGCGATTATTAATGATTGCGAGGAAGATTAACCCAAGGCTTTAGCCCTGGGGTAATCACTTCGCCTTATTATGCACCAACATCCACTTCGACGTTTCATAAATTGCCGATGCCAGCTCAGATAATTTTTTTCTTACAGAATCCTGTTGTTGAACAGAGAGATTGAGTTGGTTCGCCCGAATAGGAACCAGTTGCTCTTTATTGATCCGTATATTTTTAATAAAATAAAAATCATTATTGATTATTCCGATATTTCCTTCGTCGTGATGGATAATGAAGGCAGCATCCGTTTTATTTTTCAAATGTAACAAATCACGTCCCAGTGTTGTATTTGTATATGATTGATGCAGCATTCCTGCAATTGTTGGCAGTACATCAATCTGTGAAACAACTTCAGAACGACATTGCGGAGTTAGTAACCCTGGCGAATAAAATAATAAAGGAACATGCTCATCACTAAGCCTGTTTGCAGTCCATGCATCGGGATACATTTGCCCCGCTTCCCCTTCCACTCCATGGTCTCCAACAAATACAAATATCGTGTTCTCGAAATAAGGATGTTTCCTTGCTTCCTGCATGAATTTATGAAAGCAATAATCAGTATAACAAAAGGCCTGGTATTCCTGTAATGATTCAAACCCATACTTTATTAAAGTGTCAGGAGCAATGATTCTTTTTTCAAAGTCCCGGTCTTCTTCCGGAATGCTAAATGGACGATGGTTGTCCGCAGTTTGAATGATCGCAAAAAAAGGTTTCCGTTGTTGTGCAAAAACTGTATCCGCATTTAAGAAAAGATTTTTATCGCTGATACCCCATACATTCAGGGGCTTAGAAGTGTACGATCCATCCTGGAATATTTTTACTCCTTTAATATTTTTTAAAAGTCCAACAAAATTGTTGAAATCACTGCTGCCTCCCAGAAAATAAAACTTATTGTAATCCTCAAAATTATTAATGATCGTATGTTGTTCAATGGCATCCGGGTTACGGGTGGAGAATTTTGACAACTGCACATCAGGAGTTCCCGTGACCACTGCAAAGACTCCGCGGGCCGTGCCAAAAGTGGCGCTGAAGCAATGATCAAAGAAAATACCACTGTCACACAAACTTTTAAAATATGGGGTTGTATTAAGAGGGTTACCACTCATAGAACTCTTATACATACTAAAGCTTTCACAGATTACCAATACAATATTGGGCCTGCTTTCAAGAGACTTACTTCCAGGTTCTACAAGCCTGCTATAGCTGGTGTTAATTATATCAGCTGAATCAAGCTTTAGAAAATCAGCTATGACAGGATAATATTGCTTTGCCTTTTGACCATCGAAGGAAGGGTTACGAAAACGCAATGTTGTAAAAAAATTCTGAAGAGGATTTAATGCCACATATGATTTAAAGTTGTCATTCAACTCAAATGCATCATTCCATTTCAAGGGTTGCACTGAAAAAACTCCGTAAACACACCATGCAAGAAATAAAATGGCTCCTGCATACCACCATTTCTGATAGATCACATTGAGCTGTAAATTTTTCTTTACAACATTCAAATGTGTTCTCCTGAAAAGCTTTGCTATCAGGAAGACTGCCACGAACAAGCCAAGGAGTATCCATATCATGGGATAACTTTCCCAGAGCATTTTAAAGGAGATTACAGGATCTTCGGCAAAATTCAAGGCACTTGCATTTATGCGTGTATGATTGTAGCCAAAATTGCCAAAGTCTGCACCAAAAAAGAAAAGTACAAAAAGCGTTGCAATGGCCAGGTAATAGGACCACCATCGTTTATTTTTTTTTGAATAAAATGGTGAGAATAAGGAATGTAAAGAGAATATCGCAATAGGTAGTAGTATAATGGCTATCCATTTGGCATCAAATCTAAAGCCCAGCCAAAATGATGGCCCTAGAGAATTAAATGGCACATTTGCAGGACGAAAAAGCATGACCGTTGTAAAACGGAATACTGTGAATAGGATGAAATAAATGAACCAAAGCTTAATAATCCACTGGATAGTGAGCGGAACAGATCTTGGAATTTTTAATTTTGTGAACATCAAATGATTAAGACATACAAAGATACGTTTCTCACTTCGCTCGAAGTAAAATGCCAGTTCTTAGTTCTTCGTTCTAAGAACTAAGAACTAAGAACTGGCATTTTTTCAGCTATTTTTGCGCAAATGTTTAGTCAAAGAGCAAACAGATGAGTGTATTGGATAAAATAATTGAAATCGATCACCTGCTCTTTACAAAGATCAATGGAGAATGGCATAATTCATTCTTCGACACATTCCTTTCCTTTACAAGGCAACCACAGATCTGGATACCATTTTATTTTTTCCTGATCATGTTTACAACGGTAAACTTTAAAAAAAATGGATGGTACTGGGTGCTATTTTTTGCACTTACGGCCCTGTTGAGTGATTATATTAGCAGTACCCTTATAAAAGATGCAGTAATGCGCCTCAGGCCGTGCCAGGATCCTTTGATGCTCACTAATATAAGGCTATTAGTAAATGGATGCCCCGGTAACCCGAGTTTTACATCTTCACATGCTGCAAATCATTTTACAGCATCGATGTTTATCTACACAACATATAAAAAACAAGTAAGTAAATGGTGGGGACTTATATTTTTATGGGCACTCACTATTTCTTATGCACAGGTATATGTGGGTGTACATTTTCCAGGTGATGTAATTTGTGGCGGCATTCTTGGATGTATATTGGGGTATCTTCCAGCAAGAATTTTTAATAAACGGCTGGGGTTGAAGTACCCGGAAACGATATGACAATGATTGAAATACTCATATTATTTTGCCTTATCCTAATCAATGGGCTCCTTGTAATGAGTGAGATCGCATTGATTTCTGCACGCAAAGCCAGGTTAGAAAGCCAGGCTTATAAAGGCGACAAGAAGGCAAAAATCGCTATGAAGTTGCAGGAAAATCCTGAAGTTTTCTTATCTACTTCACAGATATTCATAACCCTGATCTCTATCCTTACCGGTGTGTACTCCGGTGAAAAATTCGGGAAATACCTGCAGCCTTACATTGAAAACATAAATGCTCTAAAGCACTATGCAGCAACCATTGCTACCGTTATCATCGTAATTATTGTAACCTTTCTTTCAATCATTTTTGGTGAGCTATTACCAAAACGAATTGCGATGTTCAGACCTGAAAAGATTGCTAAAGGAATCGCTAAACCAATGCGCACGTTGAGCAGGGTCGCTTTCCCGATAGTATGGTTGTTGACAAACATCACCACCCTGATATTCAATCTGTTTAACTTCAAGCCTTCCACCGACAACCAGGTAACAGAGGATGAGATCAAGGCTATCATTTCAGAGGGCAGTGAACATGGTGCTATTGAAGAAGAGGAAAAAGATATCATAGAAAGAGTAATCCATCTTGGCGATCGAAATATTACATCATTGATGACACATCGTACAGACATTATTTGGTTTGATATTAATGAGGACAAAGAATCTATAAAGGCCAAGATTGAAAAATACCTGCATTCTGTGTACCCGCTATGTGATGGAGACATAGATAATATCAAGGGGGTGGTATATGTAAAAGAAATGTACCTGCAGCCGGATGCTCCATTGGAGAACTTATTGAAGAAAGCATTATTTGTTCCTGAAAATAATACTGCTTACCAGGTTATGGAAAAGTTCAAGGAAACAAAGATCCATTATGCATTCATCGTGGATGAGTATGGAACAATGCTCGGTATGATTACGATCAATGACATTTTGAAAGCAATAGTAGGTGAGATGCCAGAAGATGAGGATGATGAATATGCCATCATCGAGAGAAAAGATGGCAGCTACCTGGTAGACGCACAAATACAATTTTATGACTTCCTTACCTGGTTTGAAAAAACCGGCTGGATAGAGGGTGAGGTACAATTTGATACATTAGCCGGTTTTATCCTCCATGAATTAAAACATATTCCACATACCGGCGAAACATTTGAATGGCGCGGTTTTGACTTCGAGATCGTTGACATGGATGGGCACCGCATTGATAAGGTTTTAGTGAAAAATTTGACTGCCAATGATCTGGATGACTTATAATATTAATCCATGAATAAAAAGGAAACTACGCTTAGTTACAACTCCATCATTTGGAACATAATAGGAAGGTAATGGAAAAATATTTAGAAAAAAATAGCGATTAGACTATCGTTTTGTTTTACCCAAACGTCAAAAGTTGAACACTAAATAAAAAATAAAATGAAAATCGTAAAAGTAATTTATACAACAAAACCTGACTTTGTAGAGCAAAATATGGGCAATATAAAAACTGTAATGAATGATTTGCAGCAGATAAATCATTCAGGTATCTTTTATAATTCTTGCTTGAGTTCTGACGGTAAAACATTCATTCATACAGCATTTTTCAAATCAGACGATGACCAGAAACTGCTCAATGAATTACCAGCGTTCAAACATTTTCAAGAACAACTTAAATCCGCCGGATTTGAAGTTCCTCCCAAACAAGAACTGCTAACGTTAGTTGGTTCGTCAAGTAATATTTTTAACTCTTAATTAATGAAAAAATGCAAAATAAAATCGGAACAAAAGAAAAACCAATGGTGTTAAAAACACCACCATTAAGTTCAGAATATACAATGCATACAGATGAAAAAGATGGCAAAGAAGTTTTAGTTTGCTCAGTTGGCAAAACAGTTTTGCTTTATGACTATCGTTGCCTTACAGACCTACATGCCATGCTTAAAAAACACGGTGACTGGATGGAGCTTGGCAGTGCGGACGAACAAAAACCAGCAAAAGAAGGTACTGTTGAAGCATGGGGTCGTTCTGAGAAAAATCCTGTTGGCGGTTGGTATGGGCTAAAGAAAGGACTTCGTGGACGGTTTGGAATGTATATTCCTCCATTAATGGAAGCGTTGGGGCTTGTTGAACTGACCCACGACGCAAAGGGAAATAAGATGAGAGCAAAATAGCTTTATTGGAAAATGTTTTTACCAATCAAATAATTAGTCAAACAAATAATCTAAAAACAGTTTCAATGCTTTTTCATTTCTCATATAATAATATAATCCATGCTCTTCTTTAAAATTAGTGCCTGTAGAATTAAAGTCTACAGGATTAATTATGGACTGCGGATTTGTATAACCCAGGGCTTTCATTTCATCAGAAACCCTATCTATTTCTCTTTCCCCTTTTGTTATAGCGTTGCAACCTAATGTGGTAGCACCGAATAGTTTCGATAAGTATTGTTTCTTTTGAAAATACCCTTTTATAAGTGCATTGTCCGCCTCTTTGTACCCTATAACTACATGGCTGATATTATTTTTATCAATAGAAATATTATTGGTTCCATCTCTAATATTAAAATTAGTAAATGTTTCAACACCTGGTATGGCAGGTGCAATCATACCGATACGAATATCCTGCTGTTGCGGGGCATGAACAAGAATCATTTGTGTGTAATAATCATGCTTGGTAGGATCATTCGATTTACTGTAAGTATTAAACAATGCCCCCGTCCCAATGCTTGCTCCCAGGCTATGGGTAATTATGCGAAAGTGAGTATCTGGATTTGTACTATTTAAAATACTACGAATAGTATTTGCTTCGTATTCAGAATTTAGCTGAGCAAAAGCCCAAATTTTGGAAATGCCCGGATTACCTTGATTGGCATTGAGGCCATCCCAATAAACTTCCAAATAAACAGCATCATTAATTAGCTTGTAATTTTTTATATAGTCTCTCATTCTTTGGTAATCGCCCGTGGGATTAGGATCATTAAACCCATGAATCATTATTATTAATATTTTTGACTTACCCGCCGACAACAAATAATTTATTTTGCTTGCAGTACCGGTAAGAATTAATTTTTGAACCTGGTTGAATAACTGTGTGGTATTTACAGGGTTAGGGGGCAAATGATAAGCTGTTGCCAAATCATTTGACGCTGTAAGGGATGTGGTGAAATAACTTTTAAGATTGCCTGTAGTTTCTTTTAGTTTAAATGTGCTTTTCCTATTTTTAAATTTAAAGAAAGCCTTATACGGTATGTAAATATTATCGGGATAAAATTCTCCTCTTTTATCAAGGTAGATCCGTACTACTGCGTCTTTATCTGCAGCATGGGCATCTTTTAATTCAGTTAACCAAACCTGGCGTTGCCGGTTTATAATACAGCTGTTGATACTTAAGGCTACCAGGCTGAAAAGAATGATTTGTTTGGTAAGCCAACCACAAGCAAGAAGTTGCTTATCTATATTATCTCGGGCAGGTTGCTCAGGGTTTTGGTTTTGCATTAATACAAATTACTTCAATAATACGAAAATTAAGGTTGGCATGGGTAATGTCGCCCGAAAGTAGGAGAAAAGGAATTGCTAACGGCATTTTGTGCCTTTGATGCTATTTACTAACTACATCATACAGCGATTTTACTTTCACTGTTAGTTTTAGTCCGGTGACCAGATCCTTTTTATTAAACACTACACGTTTCTGCACTCCAGGATCAAGATCAAAATAATTATCACTCAATTTCCCTCCATATCCGGCAATATCAACAAACACATATTTCGCAAACGAAACCGATGTAAGCACAATAGTATTCCCTTCTATTTTCCATTTGATACCCGGATCAACTAACTTAAGATCTTTAGGTCGTACCTTATCTCTTTCAGGCCGTACATCACTGTACGCTTCCTTGACAGCGTACCAGGCAGCTTTAGGACTGCGGTTATAATAATCGGTAATACTCCAACTCGCCACTGGCCAGCAATCGTTCAACTGCCAGAGCAGGGTTCCCATATTATATGGTTCATGGCTGCGCTGGATAAGGATCATATTTTTGAACCCATAGTACTGTACACACTGGGTCAGATATATATAATCTTCAACCGAAAGTTTATTTATTTTGACGGAATCAATCATGTAACCCTTTAAGTAACCCTCCAATTTTCTAAATCCATTACCGGCCTTCTGGTGATTTTGTAATACATTAGAAAATAAATACCTGTCTTGTGGTTGTGTAATGGCTACAATGCTTGAATAGTTGGGCATAGCCTGCATGCCGTACTCGCTGATAAATCGACCAGTTTTATTTTCAAATACTTCAAAATCCTCCCCTCCCCACCAGGTACCCCAATAGTGGCTATCTCCCTGGATAATACTCTTTGGATCAGCCCATGCATAACGGGGGGTTGAGTTAATATAGGGTCTACTGGTATCAACTTCTTTAAGCCATAAAGGAATACTGTCCCTAAACAATCTCACATAATCATACCACAGCCTTATAGAATCCTTTGGTAAAATACGGAATGAACTATGCCATCCCCAATGAAAGAAGGCTTCGTCAATTTCATTATTGCCGCACCAGAGCACAATGCATTTGTGATGACGTAATCTTTTTACCTGGTATTTTATTTCTTCCCTAACATTTGAAAAAAAAGCATCACCACCCGGGACCATGGTACCTGCAAACATAAAATCCTGCCATATATAGATCCCCAGTGAATCACAAAGATCATAGAAATAATCATCCTCATAAATACCGCCACCCCAAACGCGAAGCATATTCATGTTGGCATCTTTGGCCATCATCAATACTTTGCGGTATTCATCTTTTGTCATGCGTGTTACAAATGCATCGGAAGGAATGTAATTAGCGCCCTTCATATACACAGGCTTTCCATTAATCGAAAAATAGAAAGAAGAACCTTTATCATCTGGTTTTTGAACTAACTCTACTTTTACCGGTGGGATAAATGTTTTTTCTTCAGGCTCTATATTATAACCTTCTACCCTCACTCCTTTCCATATACCACAGGTAGTAAACTTTGGACCCCAATCCCAGCCAAAATGAAATTGCGCCTTGCGCACGTAACAACGCGGATTATCCGGGATAACATAAGGCAGATCTGCCTTTGCTAAAGAATCAACGATATTCTGCGCTGAACGAAAGTGTATGAACAGCGTATTGTTAGAGGCGGTCAATTTATTCTTTACGTCTGCTTTCCATTGCCTGAACATGTTATTGGCATTTAATAATAACCGTCCATTCAGGTATACATCAGCATAGGTATCTAATCCATCAAAAACAAGTTCCACATGTTTTTTATTTCGAATTGCAGTCGGAACAGAAAAGGAAGTTTTATATTCCCAGTTTTCTTTTTCAATCCATTGCAATTTTGTTTCGTTATCCCGGTAATACGGGTCAGGTATCATTTTGTTAGCAAGGAGATCTGTATGCACTTCCCCCGGTACTTTGGCTGGATGCCACATTGCTTCATCCTGTTGCCTGAACTTCCAGCCTGAAGAAATAGCAATTGAACTCACTTGCGCATTTATCTGGGCAACTATAACAAGTGTAACGATCAGAAGAAAGCATCTTCCGGAAAAAATATTTAATTTATGCATGGCGATCTGTTGTAAACGTTATTATATATTTAGCAAGACGGGCTTCTTATGATAGAAATCCATGATCAGTTCACCAAAAATAGTATTGCCCCATGCAAACCATTTACGGGTAAATTTTTGCGGATCATCTTTATTAAAAGATTCATGCATAAATCCCGTTCCTGCATGGGTGGCTACCAGAGATGTAATGCATTTTTTGATCTCTGCATCATTGGAACTCGTTAAGGCACGCATAATAATGCCCATAGGCCAGATCAGGTCTAAGCCTGTGTGAGGGCTCCCTACAAATTTGCAGCAATTAGGAAAATGTTTATTTATCTGGTTCATAAAGAGTAATTAGTTGTCGCTTCGCGAGAATCAGTTAATACCTGCTTTTATCCTGAGTGATGCATT
>JADGPY010000288.1 GCA_017882205.1 Chitinophagaceae bacterium | reverse complement strand
GTTCTTCAAACTGGCTCTTATCTCAAAATATATTAGCTCCCATAGGTTCGCAGGAAGTGTGGGCCGCAGGAGTTACCTATTTAAGAAGCAAGGTTGCAAGGATGGAAGAAAGTGCAGAAAGTGGTGGGGCTACATTTTACGACAAGGTATATGATGCAGAAAGGCCTGAGCTTTTTTTTAAATCAACAGCCCGGCGTGTGGTGGGTACAAATGATAATGTACGGATAAGAAAAGACAGCACATGGGATGTGCCTGAGCCGGAACTTACTTTGGTGATTACATCATCAGGTAAAATTGTTGGCTATACGATTGGAAATGACATGAGTAGCAGAAGCATTGAGGGCGAAAATCCTCTTTACCTTCCCCAGGCAAAAACATATGATAGAAGTGCTGGGTTAGGGCCTTGTATATATGTTGCAGAAACTATACTGCCTTCATCCACCATTCGAATGATCATTGAAAGGGATCATAAAATTGTTTTTGAAGGAAGTACCACCATTGATCAGATGAAGCGCTCACATAAGGAACTTGCCGGCTTTCTTTTTCGGGAACTGACTTTTCCCCATGGATGTTATCTAATGACAGGAACGTGTGTTGTGCCTGGAAATGAGTTTACACTCCAAAGTAAAGATGTAATAACAATTACTATTGAGCATATTGGAACATTGATCAATATTGTTGAATAGTATCCTAAACCCCAAAGGGGTGAGATTATTATAGCAAGCCAGAGATGGATATTGTACCCTCATCCAAAACTGCACCATCATATAATTTTATTTCACGGGTCATTGCCTTAAACACACTATCTGATGAATATACGAATAAGTTAAATAGTTAAACGGCTTTCAGCAAGCCGGAGTGCCGGGATAGTTAAAAAGCCCGTACAGCACGAACATGGTACGTCTGGGACTTTAAGTCGGGGTTAAAGTAAGCAGGAATACCGCCGCTCCATGTTGTGTTGATGGGATCGACTGACCACTCCGAAGAACTCCAGTAGAGGAAACCGCCAAAACCGCCAATGGCTGCACTATTCAAGAAAAGTTTAGCCAATTCATCTTTACTGGGTAAATACCAATCACTATAAAGATTCAATACCAGGTCGTAACATAATTTAGCCGCATAACTTCCGGAGCCTTGTGCATTTACAATCAAAGTTGTATTGGCATTACCTGTGCCGATAGCGGTTCCGGTTGCATTTGTTGAAAAAGCACTTCCTCCATTATCCCATCGAATTCCAGCGCTCTGGTCGGATGGAGCGGCTATCAGACCGTGTTTTACATTAGGGTCATAACCATTATCGCTGGGTTGTAAAATATAAGCGATAATGCCGCCTTGATATGGGGCTCCTGGTAGAAAACATTGGCCCCATTGTGGAACTCCGTCGCAAAACATTAAAGGTTGCCCGTTAGTACTAAGTGGTGAACCAGGTGGTGGTATAGCTACCCATGCCGAGCCATTCCAATAATTCATTTGACCAACAGAAGTCCCGTTCGGAAAAGATGATGGCGCAGACCAATTCGCAAGTCCGTTTGCATCAGAAGTTAAAACCTTGCCTGAACCGGGGATCCCACTTGTTATTCGCAGCTGGCCACCTACATTTAAGGAGTCTGATACTTTTACACCGCCAGCTACTTCTAATTTAGCCACAGGAGACGTTGTCCCTATACCAACATTTTGAGCACTCAAATTCAGAGAGAAAAAAAGAGTAGAAAAAATGATAACTAAATATTTCATGATAGTTTTTGGTTGATTGTGAAAATGAAAATATGTCTTTATAATCGAAGCGTGGATTTAATTTCCAATGTGCGCTAACATTTAGAAAAGTATCCAAAAAGCCCTATCCTCCCTCACTAAGTCTGCAGATGGGAACAAAATGTTTAAAATACCAGCGAACTTTTAAACACTCCCTATCAGATATCGATTATTGAAACTCCATAATAAATAGCCGGCTATCCAAGCTTCAGTCAACAGAGGTTTAAATCGAAGTTCCGCTGCGCTGCACTTCGGTTGGGATGCATGGAACTTGTAAAAACATTTATTTATCATAACGGTAACCTGGTAGATATATACGTTAGTCCTCTAACCCTTTTCCGTCAAGTATTTGTTGTAAATATTTCTCAACTCTTGCCTCTCTTGTCTTAGCTTGTTTCGGTGCAGAAAAATAGAGTAGGTATCCTCTTTGTCGTCCTGGTGTCAGTGCTTGAAAAGCAGTTTTCAATTCAGGCATATCGTCCAAAACATTTTTAAATTCTTCGGGTATTTTGTATTCAGTCGTCTTCTTCAATTCCACTTTCAAACCTGCTTTATCAATTTTAATGGCTTCTTTTATATATGCTTTTATGGTTGATTTGCTTTTCAATATTTCTTGAATATTGGCGAACCGAATTTGTCGTGCAGACTGCACATTTTCCGTTTGTTGAAATAAAATGCCTTTTACATCCTTTAGTAAAGCACCCTGCATAAACAACAAAGCACAATAATCTTTAAATCCGTGTATTAGAACAATGTTACTTTTTTGCAAAGTGTAACAAGGACATCCCCATTTTAATTCTTCTGTTAGCCCACAGTCAAGAGCAAGCGTTCTTAATTCCGAATATTCTTCTTGCCACTTTGTAGCTTTATTAAAAAACCAATCAACTTTTGGATTCATATTTTTTGCTTATTGGTTATCAGAATTGATTTTTTTATCAGCAGGTCTATATTACCAAGGTCCTCCCTATCTCACCGGCATCCAAACGGTCATATCTGTATGTCCCCGGTTTCCCCACGCGTAATAAAGGATTCTCCATCCCAGGGGTAACTAGTTACTTCTGAAATTTCTAAAGGCGAGCCCTTAAAAGTGGTGGTTAGTTTAATTACAAAGAATTTCGCAGTGTTAAATAAAATCCTGCTTCTATGTGATCAGAAGACTTATTAAGGATAAGCTCTGCGGCCTTTTCTCCCATCATCTGAAAATCTGTTGAAATGGTAGTAATACCATTTAAAATTATCTTTTTTAAGGCTGTTTCATTATAAGATATCACACCTACGTCCTTGCCAACCTGCAGGCCTTCACTGATTATTTTTTCAATCAATGTAACAAGGTCATCTTCCATCACGCTAATGTAAACTTCACCTTTCCGAATGGGTTCTTTAGCAATGTTATGTATAGTTTTATGATTGAAAGCATACTCCTGGCAGAACTTACAGAAGCCACTTAAAATTTCGCCGGGATGGTATGTATGTTCCGGCAGGATGATGTTTATCGTATGGTACTTTTTCAGTTGAGGCAAAGCCTCCTCTAAAGCATTATAAACGTCTTTTTCAAAATTTTCATAAATAGCTCCATAATTCCCGGTAACCCCAGGTACCATTTTATCCAACAGGATCAATTTTTCTTTCGGGATGGTATTGATAACCGCATGTGCATTTTCTCCTCCTTCCAAAAAGTGCGGGATGATCACATAATAATGATAATCTTCCTTACAGTTAACCAATAATTTTTTGAAGAGCGAAAAGTTATTATTGTAGATGTAGAAGTCTATTGTGGCAGCGTCCCCAAGAGTTTTAACAAACGAATCATATATGATTTTTTTATGTGAGCTTAACTTATTAAACAGTAAAAAGATCCTTATCTTCCTGTCTACATCTACGCTTTTAATAAAATAACCTTTGCCAGGGACAGATCCGATAATACCAATTTTTTTTAAATACTTATAGCCTTTTTCTGCTGTGTCTCTCGAAATCTCAAACTGAAAACTTAATTCATTTATGGAGGGCAAAACATCGTCTACCTGTAGTTTGGCTTTTTCTATGGCCTTAATGATTGAATTGGCTAGCTGTGCATACTTTGGCGTAGCAGAAAATTCATCAAAGTAGATGAGCTTGTTAAATGGAGAGTTCATCATTAGCAATCGAAAGGGTGGTAAAAACAAATGTTGGGATAAAGTTACGTTTTTTAAAAGAGTAAGCATGATAGTGCATGATGGAGAATTTACTAAGCCAGACTAATATTAGGTTTTTTCCCATTTTGTCAGGGGCTTTGCTTCGAATAGTTTTTATATTCCTTACAAAATAAGTAAATTGATAGGGCAGGGTAGGTTAGTTTTGGTAATTCAATAATAGTATAAAGGATCAAACATTATTTAAAAATAATATTATGTCAGTCGAAACAGTCCAATTTAAACACGTTAGCTTTTTGTGGGATGAAAAAAAAGCTGCTGAACTTGCGGGAGATGAAGTAGCCTTGCTCATTTACCGTTCTAATTTATTGGGCGCAGATCTGCGTCTTACAAATTATGGAGGTGGAAATACCTCCTGCAAAACCACTGTTAAACATCAGCTAACCGGAAAAGATACAGAAGTTATGTGGGTCAAAGGTTCAGGTGGTGACCTTGGCACTCTTAAGCGAAATGGATTGGCAGCATTGTATGTTGATTGCCTTCGCAGTTTAGAAACAGTGTACCGTGGACTAAAGTATGAGGATGAAATGGTTGAATTATTTAATCATTGCATCTATGATCTTTCATCAAAAGCACCCTCTATCGATACTCCTTTGCATGGTTTCCTTCCATTCAAACACATTGACCATCTTCACCCAGATGCAGCGATAGCCATTGCTGCAGCAAAAAACGGAAAACAAATAACCCATGATCTTTTTAATGGTTCCATCGGTTGGGTTGAATGGCAAAAACCCGGTTTTGACCTTGGCCTGAAACTTCGCCAATGCCTTACTGATAATCCTGGTATTAAGGGGATCATGCTTGGTTCTCATGGTTTGTTTACATGGGGCGACACTGCGTATAATTCTTATATAAACACCCTTGAGGTAATAGAATGCTGTGCGCAATATATTGAAGATGCAACAGCAAAACAGCCAGCGGTTTTTGGAGGCATAAAAGAAAAGAGTCTTGATAAAGAAGAACGGATTGAAAGGGCTGCTGCATTAGCTCCAATATTACGTGGTTTCTGTTCTGGCAAAACTAAGATGATTGGTCATTTTACAGATGATGATCGTGTTTTACAGTATATTAATTCAAATGATCTGGACCGTCTTGCACCATTGGGGACAAGTTGTCCGGATCACTTTCTACGAACTAAAATAAGCCCCCTTGTCCTTGAATTACCTGCAAACGCAGACCTATCAGATGTTGAGGGTATTAAGGAAAAACTTTTGCCACAGTTTGAAGCATATCGTGCCATGTATGCAGATTATTATAACACCTGTAAACATCCTAATAGTCCAGCGATCCGTGATGCTAATCCGGTGGTAATCTTATACCGGGGTGTAGGAATGTTTACGTTTGCAAAGAATAAACAAACCGCGAGGGTAGCTGCAGAATTTTACATTAATGCAATTAATGTAATGCGTGGGGCGGAGGCAATATCAGAATACACATCACTTCCAAGGCAGGAAGCATTTAATATCGAATACTGGTTGCTTGAAGAAGCAAAGCTTCAACGTATGCCAAAACCAAAGCCTCTTACCGGGCGTATTGCATTGGTGACAGGAAGCGCTGGTGGAATAGGAAAAGCAATTGCCAAAAAATTTGCCGATGAAGGGGCTTGCGTGATCATCAATGATAATGATGGTTCAAGATTGGCTTCTGCTGAGGAGGAATTTAAAAAGCAATATGGTGATGATGTTTTTGCCTCAGCCCTATTAGACGTAACGAATAAAGGGGATATTGATAATGCAGGTAAAGTGGCTGCATTGAATTTTGGGGGTGTTGACATAATCGTTAACTGTGCCGGACTATCGATTTCAAAGCCATTGGAGGAACATACAGAAAAAGATTGGGATCTTATATACGATGTATTGGTAAAAGGACAATTTCTGGTTACCCAATGTGGTGTAGCCATTATGCGCAAGCAAGGCTTTGGAGGAGATATTCTGAATATAGTTAGCAAGAATGCATTGGTGTCTGGTCCGAATAATGCTGCTTATGGTTCAGCGAAGGCTGCCCAGCTACATCTTTCAAGATTGAACGCTGCTGAATTGGGAAAGGATAAGATACGTGTTAATGTGGTAAATCCGGATGCCGTGATCGCTGATAGCAAGATATGGGAAAGTGGATGGGCTGAGGGACGGGCAAAAGCGTATGGAGTAAAACTTAGTGAGTTGCCAGCTTATTATGCCGGTCGTACATTGCTCAACGAAATTATTTTACCTGAGGATATAGCCAATGCTTGTTTCGCATTCGTTGGAGGATTATTAGATAAATCAACAGGGAATATATTAAATGTTGATGGTGGGGTTGCAAATGCATTTGTGAGATAGGGTTTGAAAATATTAAAGAGTGCAACTAAACAACTTTTCTTATCTTAATCTCATAATTGATTCCTATGCTACTTGAGAAATACAAATTAGGTGAGTTCAACGAAGATCATATCCAGGAACACAAACGCCAGTTTGAGTATGTTTCTTCGTATATAAAGAATGTCGAAGAGGTTATTAAGAAATTATCAGCCTTCCAGGTTGCCATTCCCAGTTGGGCCTTAGGCACGGGCGGCACAAGGTTTGGTCGATTTTCAGGCGGTGGTGAACCGCGTAGCCTCGAAGAGAAAATTGAAGATGTAGGCTTGCTACATCAGCTTAACCAATCAAGCGGAGCCATTTCTTTACATATACCCTGGGATATTCCCAGTAATGCAAATTCCATTAAAGCTCTTGCTGCTCAGTATGGGTTGAAATTTGACGCTGTTAATTCAAATACTTTCCAGGATCAGCCAGGTCAAAGCCATAGTTATAAGTTTGGCTCACTGCAGCACGTTGATAAGTCCGTTCGCAAACAAGCCATCGAACATAATATAGAAGTGATCAAACACGGTGTGGAATTAGGCTCAGAATCGCTTACTGTATGGCTGGCAGATGGTTCCAGTTTCCCAGGTCAGTTGAATTTCAGGAAGGCATTTGAGAATACATTAAAGAGCCTTGAAGAGATCTATGCAGCTTTACCGGCAGACTGGAAGATGTTTGTAGAGTACAAAGCATATGAACCGAATTTTTATTCCATGACTGTTGGCGATTGGGGTCAGTCATTATTATATACAAATAAATTAGGACCTAAGGCATATACATTGGTAGATCTTGGTCATCACCTGCCAAATGCAAACATTGAGCAGATAGTTGCCCTATTATTGATGGAAGGAAAATTAGGGGGCTTTCATTTTAATGATTCCAAATATGGAGATGATGACCTTACTGTCGGAAGCATCGATCCTTACCAGTTGTTTTTAATTTTTAATGAATTAGTAGAGGGTATGGATGCCAAAGGAATGGATCATGCCAGCGATCTTGGATGGATGATAGATGCATCTCATAATATCAAAGACCCCTTAGAAGATCTACTTCAATCAGTTGAAGCAATAATGATAGCCTATGCCCAGGCATTAATAGTAAATTCGGACAAATTAGAGAATGCTCGCGAAAATAATGATGTAGTAAGCGCCCAGGAAATCCTGCAGGGTGCTTACCGGGTTGATGTAAGACCTTTGGTTGCAGAAGCAAGACTAAGAAGCGGTGGAGTGCTTGATCCACTTCAATTATTTCGGAAACTAAAAGTCAGGGAAGATCTTATAAAAAGAAGAGGTCAAAAAATAGTGGCCACTGGCCTGTAATGATGCGCAGAATACCCGTAATTGCTGTCATAGATGTTGGTAAAACCAATAAGAAGCTATTTCTGTTTGACCAGAATTATAAAATAGTTTATGAGCGGTCTGCACGCTTTACAGAAACAGTGGATGAAGATGGGTACCCATGCGAAAATCTTGAAAGCCTTCGCCT
>JADGPY010000287.1 GCA_017882205.1 Chitinophagaceae bacterium | reverse complement strand
GTATTTTATATTTACATTCTTTGCAGGCCGAACACTCCAGTCTATGATCGGGTAATCTGTTACCATAGACTGATCCATGCGATAGAATGCAAGTTGTTTTCCATTATTACTCCAGAAGGTGCCTTTTATTATACCAAACTCTTCCCTATGTACCGATGAAGCATAAACAATGTCCTTACTTCCATCATTAGTTACCTTTTGAGCATTTGATCCATCTGTAACAAACAGGTTGAAGTTTTGAATATATGCTGTATAGCCATGGCCACTTTCTTCAACTATATTGTTTGACATAATAGATTTGTCAATAATCGTTCTTACTTTACCGGATGCAAGATCTATGGCAATCTTACTACCGCTGATAGTCATGATGGCTTCAGATGATTTATTGAATTGAATTGTTGGCATAGAGGTAATAGATGCAAAACCACTTTTCTTTAAAACATCATTTAAATTATCAAGGGTAAGAAAGTTTTGTTCTCCGTTACTATTGCCTCTGGCCCAATATTCTTTATCACCATCCTTTTTAAGATAGGTGTAGTCATCGGAGCCGAATATAAATTGAAGCTGCTTAAGATTTTCCGGGGCAAGGGTAGTTTTGTTTTTTACGAGGGCATCCTCCATTGTGAGGATGCCATTTTGTGCATAGGATAAGAATGAAATTAGAACTATATGGAGTACTACAAAAAGTTTTTTCATTAATATTCGGGTATATAGTTGATAATGAAATATGAAGTTAATTCCTAATTGGCTTACCCCCTTTCAAAACACTTTGAATTCTTTCTAATGTTTTTTTCTCACCGCATAAGCTCAGGAATGCTTCTCTTTCCAGGTTCAACAAGTATTGTTCGCTAACTAATGACTGTTCACTCAGGTCGCCACCACACATTACATAGGCAAGCTTTTGAGCGATCTTTACATCATGTTCAGTAATATAATTACCTCGAAACATTCCATTGATCCCAGCATACAACATACCAAGGCCCGACCTTCCCAATACCTTTATATCATTTCTCTGAAGTGGCATAGTATAGCCTGCATCATATAATTCGATGGCCGCCTTTTTCGCATCAGCTATCCGTCTCGACTGGTTCATGCTGATCTCGTCTGTACCTCTCCGTAACATACCAAGATCAAATGCTTCAAATGCCGAAGTAGAAACCTTTGCTGTTCCAATGGTCAGGAACCTGTTTTGCAATGTGATGGTTTCGGGTTCACCCGGATGCATTTCATCTGCGGCACGCAAGGCAAATTCCTTGGTTCCACCACCACCCGGGATCAATCCAACTCCCAGTTCAACCAACCCCATATAAGTTTCTGCTGCTGCCTGTACCTTATCACTATGCAAACTCATTTCGCATGCACCGCCCAAAGCAAGTCCATGTGGAGCAACCACTACAGGGATCGCTGAGTACCTGACCCTCATCATAGTGTTTTGAAACATCCGTATAGCCAGATCAAGCTCATCATATTCCTGTTCGGTAGCGTACATGAAGATCATACCAACATTTGCGCCAGCACTAAACTGGGGACCTTCATTTGCAATTACAAGGCCCTTATATTTTTCTTCAGCAACAGAAATTCCTTTATTAATACCTTCAAGCACTTCACTACCGATACTTCCCATTTTTGTATACCATTCCAATCCCAACACTTCATCTCCCAGGTTGTATAATCTGCATGCACTATTCTTCCATATTATTTTGTCAGAGTTATTACTCATTATAATGAAAGATTCCGCACCAGGGGTAGCGATGTACTTTTTGGTTGGAATGTCGTAGTATAACCGCTTCCCATTTTCAATTTTATAAAAGCTGGGGTTCCCCGCAGCCAGCATTTCATCAACCCACGGTGCTACTGAATCTCCCGCCGTTTTCATGGCATCGACTGTTTTGGCGACACCCAGCGCATCCCAACTTTCAAATGCTCCTATCTCCCATCCAAAACCTGCCTGCATGGCATCATCAAGCCGATAGATCTCATTACTGATCTCAGGAATCCTATGAGAGATGTAAGAAAATAAACTGTTATGAAATTTCCTGTAGAATTCGCCTGCTTTATCCTGCCCCGCAACTAACATTTTTAATCGTTGCTTTAGATCGTCAACTCCTTTTGCTGCTTCCACTGCAGCAAACCTGGGCCTGCTTCGTGGCGCATATTCAAACGTTTCAAGGTTAAGGGAATAGATTTCTTTATCTCCTTTCTCACCCTTCTTTTTTATAAAAAATCCTTGCCCACTTTTGTCACCGATCCAATTATTGCTAACCATTTTCTCAAGCCAATTTGGAATAGAAAATGCCTCCCTTGCTTCATCATCCGGACAATTCTCTGCAATACCTTTTGCCACTTTTATTAGCGTATCAATCCCAACCACATCTGCAGTTCTGAATGTAGCTGATTTAGGTCTGCCTATTATCGGGCCGGTGAGTGCCTCCACTTCATCCACCGACAATTTCAACTTTTCCATAGCATTTAGGATAGCCATTATTCCAAAGACCCCGATACGGTTTGCAATAAAAGCTGGTGTATCCTTACTAAGCACGGTGGTTTTCCCAAGATAGAGATCGCCATAATGCATTAAAAAATCAACGACTTCTTTATCTGTATAAACTGTAGGAATTATTTCAAGCAAACGCAAATAACGGGGAGGGTTGAAAAAGTGGGTACCACAAAAATGCTTTTTAAAATCTTCGCTTCGGCCTTCTGCCATCATATGTATTGGGATACCCGAGGTATTAGAGGTGATAAGGGTTCCGGGTTTCCTGAATTTTTCAACTTCTATAAAAATCGATTGTTTTATATCCAGCCGTTCCACTACTACTTCTATGGTCCAGTCGCAACTTGCAATGTCTTTCATATTATCCGTAAAGTTGCCAGTGCGGATCCGTTTAACGACATCCTTATTAAACACTGGTGAAGGATTTGATTTCAGCGCGGCAGCAAGGGCATCATTCACTATCCTGTTCTTAACAGATGGATGATCGATCGAAAGCTTTTTAGCCTTCTCCGCATCTGTCAATTCTTTGGGTGCTATATCCAGTAAAAGCACTGACAATCCAATACCAGCAAAGTGACATGCAATCCTGCTTCCCATTACACCGCTTCCAAGTACGGCTACCTTTTTAATGATTCTGTTTGACATTGAAATAAAATTAGTTAGTTAAAAATAACCCAAGCGCCCCGATCGCTTAGCTCACTCCACTGCCTTCATCGATCTTTATTTCGGGGCTCACGAAATACAGTTTTCCATTCTTATCCTCAGCCATCAGGATCATTCCATTGCTTTCAATCCCGCGCATTTTACGAGGGGCGAGATTAGCAACAAGAACTACTTGCTTGCCAACTATCTCTTCTGGTTTAAAATGCATTGCTATCCCGGAAACTACCGTACGCTTTTCGTATCCAAGGTCCACTTCAAGCTTTAATAATTTATCTGCCTTTTCTACTTTTTCTGCAGCAGTTATCGTTGCGACTTTAAGATCAAGCTTTGCAAAATCGTCATACACAATTTCAGCTTTTAAAGTTTCCTTAGTTATAGGTATTGTGTTAGCAGCACTGTTTTCCGGCTTATCCTGGGATCTGTTTCCCGAATCGTTACTTTCGTTTCCCGCTTGAGTTGATGTCATAATATTATTTTTGTTAAGGGCATCCTGGGCCTTGATTAAGCCAGCTTTTAATTTATCAATTTGAGTAATGATCTCACTGTCCTCAATTTTCCGGAAAAGCAGTTCTGGCGCTCTTAAACTATAACCAGTACTAAGCAGCTTTGTTTTGCCGGCATTTTCCCAATCCAGCATCTTATCTACCACTTTCATCATGTAGTTCATCTTTTTTGCGGTGAATGGTAAAAATGGATTCACCAGGATTGAAAGGTTGGCGGTTAACTGAAGTGAAATGTGGAGTGAATTGTCGATTTGTTTTCTTAATCCATCAACTATTTGTTGCGAGTTACCAGAGTCCTCCATAGTTAATTTATCCAATGCAGATGCTTTCTTCCAGGGTTCTTTTTCCTGCAGATATTTATTTCCTTTTCTTGCAAGGTCTATTACCTCAAATAAGGCCTCTCTGAATTTATATTGTTCCAGAAGGGTTTCAACTTTCCGGCTTGTTATTGCAAATTCTGCGAGCATTTGTTCATCCAGGTTATCCATCACATCATTATGCAATGGAGGAACTTTACTGTTGCATAATTTATGCATGAGGACAAATGTCCTATTTACAAAATTGCCAAATATGGAAACCAGCTCGCCATTATTGCGGTCCTGGAAATCTTTCCATGTAAAATCATTGTCCTTGGTTTCGGGGGCATTTGCACAAAGAACATACCTAAGAACATCTTGTTGTCCAGGAAAATCCTTTAAATATTCATGTACCCAAACGGCCCAGTTGCGGCTGGTTGAAACTTTATCTCCTTCGATGTTTAGAAATTCATTTGCCGGAACATTATCCGGAAGTACAAAATTTCCATGTGCCTTCAACATTGCGGGGAAGATAATGCAATGGAAAACGATGTTATCTTTTCCAATGAAATGGACAAGTTTGGTATCGTCTTTACACCAGTAATCTGCCCATTCAGTAGTTAGTTCTTTGGTTGCAGAAATGTATCCGATCGGTGCATCGAACCACACGTATAAGACTTTCCCTTCTGCGTCTGGAAGAGGCACTTTAACTCCCCAATTGCTATCGCGGGTCATTGCTCTCGGCTGAAGCCCGTTGTCCAACCAACTTTTACATTGGCCATAAACATTATTTTTCCACTCTTTATGTTCTTCTAGTATCCATTGCTTTAGAAATGGCTCATATTTTTGCAATGGAAAGTACCAATGCTTAGTAGTTTTCTTTACTGGCACTGCATCACTAAGGGCGCTTCTTGGCTTGATCAATTGTTCGGGGCTTAAACTGGACCCACATTTTTCACACTGGTCGCCATAGGCAGACGGATTTCCACATACCGGGCATGTTCCAATAATATATCGATCCGCAAGAAACGTTTTCTTTTCTTCATCATAATATTGCTCAGTTTCCTTTTCTTCGAACAAGCCATCATTATATAGCTTTGTGAAAAAATCACTTGCTGTCTTGTGATGAACAGGATTAGATGTTCGAGAGTATATATCGAATGAGATAGCCATCTGCGCGAAACTGTCAGCGATCATTGCATGGTATTTATCAACTACTTCCTGCGGGGTGACTCCTTCTTTCATGGCGCGTATGGTAATCGGTACTCCATGTTCATCACTTCCACAAACAAACTTCACATCCCTTTTCCGGGCGCGCAGGTAGCGCGCATAGATGTCTGCAGGCAAATAACAACCTGCCAAATGTCCAATGTGCACAGGGCCATTTGCATAAGGTAAGGCGGCAGTTAATAAATATCGTTTAAATTCCTTCATAAATGATTATACAAGCTGGAGATGCAGCCGTTAATATAAATTAGGTGCAAAAATAGCTAATCAGTCTGCAAGCGAGAAATCATTTAAATTAGCTGCCTGATTTACCACTACATCCAGCAAACGAAGAGCAGGTGATATTTCAATGTCAAGAATAAATAGCTACATGTGAACAGGAAAAATTTTATTGGCTCCGTCATTCCATTAATGGCTTCATTGCAATCATTTTCAGCAATGAAAAATGAAGAGTCTTTTAACCATTATAAAAATAGGCCGCCTTACTTACATAAGGGCGATACGATAGGTATATGTTGTCCATCAGGATACATCACCTTAGAAGATGTTCAGGCGGCTGTTAATAAGATGCAGGAATGGGGTTTCCTCGTGAAAATAGGGAGCACTGTAGGAGCAAGGAATTTCACATTGGGTGGCACAGATGAGGAAAGAACTATCGATCTGCAAACTATGCTGGATGATCCCTCAATTAAAGCCATCATGTTTGCACGCGGTGGATATGGAGCAGTACGCATCATAGATAGTATCAATTTTAAAAAGTTCATAGTGTCCCCTAAATGGCTTATCGGGTTTAGTGATGCAACTATTTTCCATACACACCTGAACCGGAATTTTGGCATTGCCTCTATTCATTCCAAAATGTGCAACAGCTTTCCTTCTGACTGGAGTATGGCTGAAGCATCCCAGGTTCACAGCATTGAGACCATTAGGCAATGTTTGACTGGAGAACCCATGAAATATTCTGTTCCAATCAATGTAAATAATCGCGCCGGATCAGCAGTAGGCCTATTGATAGGTGGCAATCTCTCATTACTGCAAAATGTGGCCGGTACGGCATCCGATATTAACACCAATGGAAAAATATTATTCATTGAAGACACTGAAGAATATCTTTACAACATTGATCGTATGTTATGGAACCTTCGGCGAACAAGAAAGCTTCATAAACTAAAAGGATTGATTGTTGGCGGTTTTAATAAATTGAAACCCGATGATCCGGAGGAAGAATTTGGTCATACTGTGTATGAGATGATTTTGGAAAAAGTAAAGGATTTCAATTACCCTGTTTGTTTTGATTTTCCTGTAGGTCACCAGAAAAATAATGTTGCATTAAAATGCGGGATAAGGCACAGGCTTTCAGTTGATGACAATACAGTAACCCTGACCGAAACCTAATGTGCAAAGTTGATAATGGTTTCTTTAAAATTGAATTTGTAATCAATGATAATTCCACCTTATTTAAAACCTGGCGATACTATTGGCATCCTTTGTCCGGCTGGTTCTATGTCAATTGAAAAAGCACAAACCGCCATCAACGTATTGCAAGAATGGGGTTTTAAGATAGTAACCGGTATAACGCTTGGTAACCAGCACAGTTATTTTTCAGGAACTGATGATGAACGACTTTCAGACTTGCAGGAAATGATGGACGACGATTCTATCAATGCGATCTTTTGCGCAAGGGGTGGTTATGGCACTGGCAGAATTATAGACATGCTTAGTTTCAGGAAATTTAAAAAACATCCAAAGTGGATCATTGGCTTCAGTGATATAACGGTGCTTCATTGCCATCTTTTCTCAAACTATAAGATAGCTTCGATGCATGCCCCTATGGCGGCAGCATTCAATGATGAACAATATACAAATGAATTTGTACAGAGCTTGCATGAAGCACTGCTTGGTAAAAAGATACAAATTATATCTGCCCCACATCCATTCAACAGGGAGGGAACTATTAAAGGAACCCTGGTGGGCGGCAATCTATCTCTTTTAGCTCATTTAACAGGCACTCCCTCAGATATCAATACAAAGAATAAAATTCTGTTCATTGAAGATATTGAAGAATACATATATAACATCGACAGGATGCTGTACCAGCTTATGAGAAGCGGAAAATTTGATGAGCTTGGGGGACTAATAGTCGGAGGTTTCACCGAAATGAAAGATACTAAAGTACCCTTTGGCAAAACAATAGAGGAGGTGATCAGGGAAGTTATTGATGAGTATAGTTTCCCGGTATGCTTTAGTTTCCCCGTTAGTCATGAGAAAGAGAATTACGCATTGAAAGTAGGGCTGAAATATAAGCTAAGTGTTAATGAAAACAGAACCACATTACAAGAACTATAGTATATCCCCAATATGAATTTTACCCCCCGTCGTTTTTTGAAATCAACATTTATTAAATTGAGATTGGATGTCTTGTTCGCTCCGTTTAGTGGTGCCTTTATTCAACTGGCATATATGACAAAGCTTTCCAAATGGGCCAGTAAAAATAAAAATATTTCATTCAATGATTTTTTTTCCAGGTGGGATTACAATAAACGTTTTGCATTATATAAGTATGTAATCGAAACCGAAGAATTGAACCGGCCCATCAATTACCTGGAATTTGGAGTTGCAAGTGGGGCATCTTTTAAATGGTGGATGAACCAGAATACAGATTCCGGATCGAACTTCTATGGATTTGACACATTTGATGGGCTTCCGGAGGATTTTGGACCGTACAAAAAAGGAACTTTCAGTTCCAATTTTACAGTACCGCAAATAAATGATGAAAGAGCTAAATTTTATACAGGATTATTCCAGCAAACATTGCCTGGTTTCCTGCGAACATTTGACAAGACTAATAAAACGGTGCTGATGCTCGATGCAGACCTGTACTCAGCAACCCTTTATACTCTTGCCTCCCTTGCGCCATATTTAAAAAAAGGTGACATTATTTTTTTTGATGAGTTTGTGGTGCCTACACATGAGTTTATGGCCTACGATAACTTCATCAAGTCCTGGTATTTCAAACTTGAATTAATTGCAGCAGCGAACAATTATTATTTTGTAGCATTTAAGGTTATATGAGCGATCGTGGCGCTTTTAGCGACCTGAGCACTAAAGCAACGAGTCAAGCACCCGGTGAAACTCTTTAAAATCATTAAGATTGTTATGAGTTCCATTTTCTATAGTAATGAACTCATCACTTGTTTTTAATACTTCCCGCAATTTAGAGGCATGACCATAAGGGACCACCCCATCTTTGGTTCCGTGAAATATAGTTATGGGAGCTGTCACGTTCCTTAAATACTCTCCTGTTGGCAATTTGAAATGTGACATTGATCTTGTTGGATAAATTGGCGCGTATACGCTGAATAAATCAGGTATGCTGTAATAAGGGGTTTCAAGGATAAGTCTTTTGCAATCCCTTCCTGCAGCCAGTTGTGCTGCTATGCCTGTACCCAGGGATTTTCCATAAATAATAATACTATCTGCAGTATATTTTGTCCTGGCCAGTTTATAAGTTAATTCCGCTAGTTGATATAATTTTTTTTCGGTGAGTTCGCCAGTAGATTTCCCAAATCCGGGATAGTCAGGCATCCAAACTTCAAAGCCATGCTTTGTAAAATTGGTAACGAATTCTGCATAGTGATTTATATTCTCCCGGTTACCATGAAAATATAGCACTACTCCTTTTCTTACTGAATCCGAAGGAAAAAACTCTACCATGTTGAGCGTTTCATTTTTGTTGATATCAATATTTACTTCTTTAAACGGATAATTGAATGCAAACGAATAAGTGTATGGCAGAGGTTTTGGGTGAAACAGTATTGTTTCCTGCAGATAATATAAAGCAATCCCTACAGAACAATAAATGATGATAATGATCTTTAACCAACGAAAAATGATACGTTTTCTTTTGCGAATATTTGAAGGTGATGAATGGTGATCTGGCAATTGATTCATGGCGATAATATATCTCTGATGAAATTGTGGTATTCCGGATATGAAGGTAGATTATTATGACCGCCACCATGAATTCGTATCAATGTTATCTTTCTTGGATTGAGCGCTTGCAACTGTTCGCTATGGCGAATCGGTATCAATCGGTCTCTTGTTCCATGGATTATATAGGTATGACAATTAACCTTTCTGATCCATTTGTCTGTTTGTAGCCGGAAGCGTAATAAAAAACGCATCGGTAATATGGGGAAAAATCTCTGAACAGCACTGCTGAAATTATAAAAAGGTGCATCGAGGATAAGATATTGTGGCATATTATCACATGCGATCTTTGTTGCAAATCCGCTTCCCAGGCTGCGCCCATAAACGATGATCTGATTTTCATTAAACTGTGTCTTTAGTGAATTATAAACCACTTGCATATCATTCAGCATATCATTTTCATTTCTCTTACCTGTACTCTTACCAAATCCGCGATAGTCGACAAGTACAACATCATATCCATACCGATAAAAATCACGTGCATATTTTGCCCATCCTTTAATACTACGACTATTACCATGAAAATATAATATCAGGCCATGGGTATCTTCTACATAGAAGTGCAGGCCATTAATTCTTACCCCCGGTGCCACATCAAAAAATAATTCTTTGAAAGGCACATCATATTTATATAAAAAATCCTGCTTTAGTTTTTCTGGCTTAAAAATGAATCGCTCCTGCACAATGTAAACGGTGATCAAAACAATCAAATAACATGCAATAACGTATATAAGAGTTGGGCTCACCTACCGAAGATAGCAAACAGGCAACATCATTCCTCATCCTGGTAAATTCTTTTCAGCTTAAGTTTATTTACCGGTGCAACAATTAGAGGGAATTTTTCGACGGTAACATTGCTTTGTTCAAGTCCAAAGCCGCGTTCTTCACTAAGACTGATCTCTTTAAGCCAGAAATAACATTTCATGATGAGTCTTTCAATGAACGGTAGCTCATTGTCCTGGGAAAGAAATTTTTCCATCACTATAAATTGAAAGTCTCCAACTACATTATTTCTCTGTAGGCTTTCGTACCTGCTTGTGATATTAACTTCTTTGTTGAACACCATATCTTCTACTACCTTTCGGAACATGAGATTAATACGTGGCTCCATCCTGAATCCCAATCTGAATTCAACCCTTATCACTTCATTTGGGATGATGGTTTCAACACTATATTCACTGCTATACGGGTCATCCAATGTATCTACATGCACAAACCAATAGATATCGGCACGCTTCGGTTTCCTGTTTAGAATAGAATAAATAATTTTATGCTCGATCTCTTTGGGATTATTAGCACTTGTAAGATAAATAAGATGAGTAGCATATTTAGGAATAGAAGGATCATTGCTCAGTTCCTGCAACATAGGAAGGTACTGTTCCATTCTAACAAATTCAACATATCGGTTCTTAACTTTTCTTGCACGAAACCATATGTACATTACAGTAAACAGGCCACCTCCAACAATCAGTGTTACGAAACCCCCATGGGGAAATTTGTCAAGGTTTGCCACCAGGAAACTCATTTCAATGCTTAGGTAAACTGTCAGGTACAGATAGATAAATCCTCTGGCAGTTCGCCGGGATATGAGGAAGTTTGCAAAAAGGAGTGAAGTTGCAAGCATACATAAAGTGATCGCAAGACCATAGGCAGCTTCCATATTTGAAGATGTTCTGAAATATAACGTGATGCCACAACATCCAAGAAATAATACTGTATTAATACCAGGAATGTATAACTGGCCTCTTTCCTCGGTAGGATAATTGATCTTCATTTTCGGCCAAAGATTTAAACGCATACTCTCACTGATAAGCGTAAATGATCCACTTATCAATGCCTGGCTTGCAATGATCGCAGCGACCGTGGCAATCACAATCCCGATGATCTTAAAGCTTCCCGGCATGATACCATAAAAAGGATTAAACCCGTTATCGATGATCTCCTTTGTAAAGACCTTTCCGGTGTGATTAGCTAATAACCATGCACCCTGACCAAGATAATTTATGATTAGTGCACTTTTTACATAGATCCATGAAATACGGATATTGCCTCTGCCGCAATGTCCAAGATCGCTATACAATGCTTCCGCACCGGTAGTACAAAGAAATACTGCTCCTAAAAGCCAGAATCCACCAGGATAAACCGTAAGTAGTTTGATTGCATAATATGGATTGAATGCCTTAAAAATATAGAAGCCATCAAAAAGGTGTATAAAGCCAAGTACGGTAAGCATAAGAAACCAGGTAAACATGATAGGCCCAAACATTTTACCGATGGATGCGGTTCCAAATTGTTGGGTAAAAAAAAGGGCAACCAGTATGCCCAGAACGATATATACAATTGTAGAATTTGTAATCGTACTAAAGAAAGAAATTTGTTTCAAACCTTCTATTGCAGAAGTTACAGATATAGGAGGAGTGATCATACCATCTGCTAGTAATGCAGCTCCACCGATCATGGCAGGAAATACCAGCCATCTTTTTTGCCTGCGTACTAATGCATACAAAGAAAAAATACCACCTTCTCCACGATTATCCGCTTTTAACGTAAGCACCACATATTTTAGTGTGGTTTGCAGGGTCAATGTCCAGATAATACATGAAAGCCCACCCAATATTAAATCTGGTGATATAATCTTATCTCTTATTATTGCATTGAAAACGTAGAGTGGCGAGGTACCGATGTCTCCGTAAATAATCCCTAGTGCAATAAGTAAACCTGCCGAGGTTACTTTATTGAGGTTTTTTCTCACAAAAAAAATTTAAAAGCTTTTACAAAGAAATTTCGTTTAGCGATTGTTTCAATGTAAAATATTAGGCAAATGTAGAGTGATTTTAAACATTCCACCTAAAATCCATCAGAGAGTATGCTTATCATGTCAATCCCTGCCTGCCCGGCAGGCAGGCTTTTATCCTTTAATCAAGGTCTATTTTTCAATCCTGTGTGACCGGAATGGTAAACCAAAATGTAGAACCCTTTCCCAGTTCACTAATTACACCAATCTGACCAGAATGTCTTTTTACGATCTCTGAAGAAATAAATAAACCGAGCCCAATTCCAGAATAGTTTTGAGAAGACTGTTCAACTCGAAAATACCGGTCAAATACATAAGGTATCTTATCTGGGGCGATTCCTATGCCGAAATCAGTAATAGATATTCTCACACTATCAAATGTTCTTTCACAGTGAATAATTACTTTCTCCTTACCTGGAGAATATTTGATGGCATTAGAAAGCAGGTTAAGTAATACCTGCTCTAGCCGATGCCTGTCAGCATACAATGTAATATTTAGATCCCCTTCACGAACAAGATAGTGTTCCTGCAGATCAAACTGTAGCTGATCATAACTTTCGTCAATTAATTCATCTATTCTGAAATCCATTTTTGAAAGTAGCAATTTACCCGCCTGTATTTTAGTCGCATCCATCAGATCATTCACAATATTTGTAAGGTGGTTTACTTGTTTTGTTGCCTTTTCAATAAAGGGGTACACTGGATTCAATTCTTCCATTTTTGAGCTATATCTTTCCACGATCTGTAATGCTGCCTTTACGCTGGTGATGGGTGTTTTTAATTCATGGCTGGCAATACTCATGAATTCATCTTTTTTATTCAAAAGTGATTCAAGCTCCATTTTATATTTCTCAAGATCCTGCTTCATTTTAAGGATGGCATTCCCAAGGATATCTTCGTTACTCCGGGGAGAGACCATTACATCAAATTTGCCCCGACCAATGGCATCCGTTGCATCAGCCAGCATTTTATTATTCTCATCGATCCTGGAAATAGATTCGGCAAGGCTCCCCATTGCATCATTTGAAACAGGACGAAGATTTAGCCCGGTAGCACCTTTGGATATTTTCTGTGCTGCAATCATTAGTTCAAGCAACATTTGTGTAAGTACTCTTACTGTATAGGCAACTACTGTGATAACAAATAGAAATGCAACTATTATAAAAATAATGATCGCATTCTTTTTACCAACTTCAGTTTTGTAGATAGTGTTAACTTTAGCATTTACATTTCGCCATATTTCACTTTGCAATTTTTTTAACTCAGTTACTCCATCATTCGAAATCGCTTGCCATTGATCCGCAGTGTAAACACTATCGGTATTAAACTTCCTGAACAGGGTGTCAATATATTCCATTGTTGGTCTCAACGCACTATTATCCCGGATATTTTTATACTCCCGGACGTAATTTGGAGAACCCTTTAATAAAAACTCTGCTTCAAAAGTTCCGTAAACATCGTGTACACCCTGGGTGCCCATTAAAATTTCTGCCAGGTATTTTTTCTGGTATAATGCATTATAAATATTCGCGCGCATTGTTCCAAGCAGGGTGATCATCTCCGATAATACTTTTTGGCCAATGAGGTCGGGATATATGGACTTCAGAAAAATGTTATTTCCTCCAGGAATAGCATTTAAAGTACTTAACCGGTAGATGGCATTGGTATAAAAATACATTACAACGTTAGCGCTGGGGTGGCCTGTGTCAATATTTACCCGCATGGCCTGTAGATCTTTTAAAAAAGTAAATTCAGTAAAATTAGTTAACGCCAGGTCAGTACTTCCCTGAAGTAATTTAATTGCGTGATCTGTTTTGGGCTGCTGGACATGAAGTTCCTTCCGTAAATCTTTATTAAGTGCATTTTCATAACTAAACTTTCTCTCTGTTTCTAGTTCATTGATCAGCGTGTTTATATTTGCAGATTGCCTGATTCTGTCAAGGTAGCTTTCAAGAAGATTTATTTTCTGGATCTGGTCATTGAATACTTGTAGGGATAAATAAATGATAAATACCAGTGGAACCAAACCAATTAACATTAGTTTGACAGGCAACGGGAGTTTTCTAAAGAATTTATTCATGTATGGGGACCGGTATAAAAATTAATGAAACTATTACTTACCCATTAAAATAACCGGCAATAATTGATCCATACTATCTAAATTCCTGGACATAACAATAAGGAATATCCTGAACCTTTCCAGGCAATTCGAATACTGCTACAGATTTTAAGTGATCATTTAACAGGTTTTTGCGATGACCCCGATCTTCCACATCGTCATCAATCAACAAATCAATGATTGCTTCCCTAATATTTTCGTAACCCAGTGAAAGATTTTCAGCATAAGGAAGATCTGAATGACCGATAAAATTCTTACTTGCCATCATCATCCCATATTGTTTTGCATCATTGTACATTAGAGGATTTAGGATTAACGGATTTAGGGGAGGCATTTTTTTTAGCATGCTTATTACTTCGGCTGCCGCTTTACATACATTTTTATCCGCTTCATTTTTATCAAGATAATTTATTATATAGTTTACATAGACCGGGGGACATTTGAAGCTGGCTTTTTTGCATGGCTTTTGGTTACTGTTGCAGTAACTTTTTTTTCCTTGGTAACTGATTTTTTAAGCGTTGGTTTCTTATTATTTGAAACGTAGCTAACCTGTGAAAAAGAAATATCTATAAATGAAGCCTGGATGCAGACCAATAAATGGTATCACAATAAGGAATGGCATCCTGAGCTGACGCATCTACAGTAAATAAAAGTGCCGATAGGCAAAATAATAACCGGATAATTATGCTGGTTAATAAAAGCGATCTAAGTTAAGAAATTTTAGGTGGGGGAAAATTATTTATAACTTAAATGATAATCCACCATGCAGAATATATTTTCCATATCCTGCTTCCAGGAAGATCGAAGAGTTTTTTGACATGTTAATTTTTGCTCCCAACCCTACCTGGTAGGCAAAATCAGGAAGTTGTCCAGGATCAACTTTATTGCCTTGTGCATCACTAAAATTTTGAGTCCAGATATTTATTCCGATTGCAGTTCTTATGTATGGAGAGATTTTGCCAGAACCTGGCATATACCGGACGAGGTTCAACAATATGGCTGTGTTTTCGAGGGTCCCGGATAATGCAGGGACGGGTGTGATTGGCCCAAAATCGTCATAATAGGGAACTGACACCTTTCCATGGGTTGCCATGATACCAATGCTCATCCCCTGTGAGAAACGATAATCAAGAGATCCGGTTATCGGACCGGATTGAGAAACAGTCCCCTTATAAGCATTAGTAAAATCAGGAAGGAGTAGTTTATCCTCATTCGGAAAGCCATAACCCACCGATAGCTCAATGGTTGGTTTATAGATTTGCTGAGGAGCTCTCTTCTGAGGGCTACGCCTTTGCCCCATTGGCCGGCCATAACCTCGCCTCATGCCAAACTGTGCGTATGTTGTAACTGCTGAAAAAATAATAAGGAGGGAAACAAGGAGGATACTCTTTTTCATTTGCCGGGTCTTTGTTGTTTTGATGACTTTCAATTGGTAAAGTTTAATTTCTGGTATAAAATTACTGTAAGATTAAACCATGAGACGTTTGTTTGACTCCCCTCCTTTGTTAAAAGAACATTAAAGAGAATTGATGATCATTTACAATCTGACAATATTAATTATTTCGATCGCTGGCCTTAAGTTCCCATTGTAATCAGGTTGATCATGAATCATACGAACTACATCCATTCCCTTAACTACTTTCCCAAAGGCTGCAAATCCCTGTTTGTCGGGGTTGGCATCCCCGCCATAATCGTACGATGGCTGGTCACCAATACAAATAAAAAATTCAGTATTTGCAGTTCCAGGGGAAGTTCTGGCAAGCGAGATCGTCCCGTTTTTATGTAACAACCCGGTTTTTTGAGTCGTTTCGTGGGGAATACCTGCCAGAGAAGATGCTTTACTATTATTTGATTCCCAAATTCCTCCCTGAATAATATCACTTTTGAATGCTGAAGATGGTTGATCCTCAGATTTCAACACTCTGTATAAAGAACATTTTACAAAAAACCCGGAATCAACATAGGATAAAAATGCTGCAACTGTAATTGGAGCTTTATCCGGATAAAGTTCGAGTTCTATGTCTCCCATTGAGGTGCGAATCTCCAGATGTGGATATTTATAGGTTTTATGAGAACATGATTGTAAAATAAAAACGGCAATAAGTATGAGATATATTTTTTTCACCTTAAGCTATAATTTATTGAGAAATAAGCAGGTATAAGCTAGTATACAAGTTAATCAATTTGTCAATTAAAAAAAACAATCGAAAAAGGGGAGCGAATAAAATATTTGTGTTACTTTTAACACTTGATTAGTGTAAACCAAGACTGCTGCTCCTTACCGACCTTTCAAAGTATCACTGATCCCTATCCAAAATTCATTGAAGAATCATATTTCGTCTTCCTAATTTACTATTCTCTTATTAAAAATTATCACAAACATGAAAAAAATTTACACACTAAAATCAAAGTTGGTTTTGCTCTTGTGTCTGTTCTGCACAGCCATGTCATTGAAGGCTCAAGTCGTTAACAATGAAGGATTTGAAGGGGTTACATTTCCACCAGCAGGATGGACCATAGTAACAGTTTCGGGCACAGCTGGTGTATGGAGCCGGGTAACCGCAGGAGTTTTCCCGACTCAGGCACCAAATACAGGCGTAGGAGAAGCCCAATTTAATTCATTTAATGCTTCAACAGGAAATGTCTTTGGACTTGTAAGCCCTGTTTTTGACCTTTCGAACAGGGGAGCAAACACTGTACCGGTTAGTTTTTGGATGTACAGGGATGTTGGTTATCCTGCACTTGCTGATAAGATTGATGTGCTGGTAAATACTACTGCTGGAGTAGCTGGTGCAACTAATTTGGGAACGATCAACAGATCAACAACTTTAACCCCCGTTGTAGCTGCTGACGGTTGGTATCAATATACTTTTAATATTCCTGCATCTTATAATACTGCCTCTAATTATTTTATTCTCCAGGCTACATCTGCATTTGGTGATAATATGTATATAGACGATGTTCAGTGGACTGCATACCCACCAGCATGTACTGGAACACCAAATCCGGGTAATACAGTTTCATCTGCAGCATCAGTTTGCCCCGGCATTGGATTTACTTTGACACCTCAGAATAATACTGCAGGTTCAGGTACATCTTTCCAGTGGCAG